>JANLSB010000836.1:0-6134 GCA_031362125.1 Lysobacterales bacterium
CGCGCGGGCGGCGTCGGCTGCACGCAACAGGTCGTCGATTCCAGCCACTGCGGCTTCGCGCCGGCGCAGGATTTCGGCCACCGATTCGGTCTGCGCCTGCGGTGCGGACAAGCTGCGCGCCAGCGCCAGCTGTCGATGCGCCTCCGCGAAGGCGCCACGTTCGCTTGCGCTGCGCGCCTGTTGCACCGCCGCCTGTGCGACCCGCGACAAACCGGAACGCAGTTCGGCGCGATCCGGGTCGATCGCGATCGCGGCAGCGTACAACTCACGCGCGCCACTGCCGTCGTCGGCGCTCAGTCGCCCCTGTTGCAATGCGGTTTCCGCCTGCTGGCGAAGCGCCTCCGCTTCCGCCACCGGCCACAGGCGCTCGGCGATCGGTCCGCGCAGCGCGAAGATCAATGCCATCAGCACAACGACCGCGATCGCCAGCGTCCACGGCCAGCAGGCGAGAAGATTCCGACGAATAGGTGAGCGGAGCAAGGTCACGCGGGCAGGATAGCGTCTGATCGCAGATGTCGTAGGTCGGGCCCAGGCCCGACATTGCAACCGCTCCGTTTGCACTGGACAAATATCGGAGCGGCTCCGACCGTTGGCGATACGCACGATTGGCTCGTCATGTCGGGCCAGAGCCCGACCTAGATCCGCCCGACCTACATCCGCCCGACCTACATCCGCCGGACCTGCTCCACGCCGGAGAGACTGTCGATCCGGCCCAGTAGCCGGCTCAGGTGCTCGTGGTCGCGTACCCGCAGCTGCAGACGCAGGCGCACGCGGCTGCCTTCGAGCGTGTCGCTGTTGATCGACAGCACGTGGGCGTCGTCCTGGGCAATCAGGTTGGTCAGGTCTTTCAGCAGCCAGCGCCGATCGACCGCATCCACCTGCACATTCGCGCTGTGACTGCGGCCGACGCGACCCCACTCCACCGCCAGTACCCGCTGCGGCTGCAGCGCCGACATGCGCAGGAATGCGCTGCAATCAGCGCGATGTACCGACACCCCGCGGCCCTTGGTGAGATAGCCCCCGATGGGCTCGCCTGGAAGCGGCTGACAGCAGCGCGCGATTTGCATCAGCAGATTGCCCACCCCGACCACGGTGAACGCCGAATTGGCGCTGGCGGCGCGCTGCGGCTTCGGCGGCGCCCGGGCCAGTTCGCCGCGCGGGGATTCCGGCGCCGCGCTCGCCTCCTGTCGGCTACGTTCGTGATCGAACAAGGCCCGCCCGACTTGATGGGGACCGGCATCGCCCAGCGCCACCAGCACGTAGAGATCGTCGATGGTATCGACGTGGAACTTCGCCAGCATCGGCGTGAGGTCAGCCTGCAGCAGCGAGAATCGCCTCAGTTCTTTTTCTAGCAGTTCACGCCCGGCCTGCACATTGCGCGCACGGTCGAGCTTGTGGAACCAGGCACGCACCTTGTCGCGCGAGCGGCCGCTGGCGAGAAATCCGTTCGATGCCATCAGCCAGTCGCGACGCGGCTCGCCGGTTTTGGCGGTGAGGATTTCGATGCGTTCGCCGCTGTGCAGTTTGTAGTCCAACGGGACGATCCGGCCGTCGACCTTCGCCCCACGGCAGCGGTGGCCGACCATCGTATGCACGTGGTACGCGAAATCCAGCGGCGTCGCGCCCACCGGCAGATCGACCACGTCACCCTGCGGCGTCAGCGTATAGATACGGTCTTCGATGAGCTCGCTGTCCAGCGCGTTGCTGAGGCGCTGCTCGTCGCTGCGCTCGTCCTCGCCAGCATCCCGTCCGCCATCCAGCAGCTTGCGCATCCATTCGATCTTGCGGTCCAACCCAGCATCGGCCGGCGCCGTCCGGCCTTCCTTGTAGCGCCAGTGCGCGGCGACGCCGAGTTCGGCCTGCGCATGCATGTCGTGTGTGCGGATCTGCACTTCCAGCGTTTTGCCCTCCGGGCCGATCACCGCTGTGTGCAGCGAGCGGTAGTCGTTGCGCTTCGGCCGGGCGATGTAATCGTCGAACTCGCTCGGGATCGGCGCCCACAGCGCATGGACCGCGCCAAGCGCGGCATAGCAGGCCGGCACGTCCTTCACCAGCACCCGCACCGCGCGCAGATCGTAGAGTTCGCCGATCGGCACTGCTTTCTTCTGCATCTTTTTCCAGATGCTGGTGATGTGTTTCGGCCGGCCGGCCACCTCGGCTTCGACGCCCTGCGCCTTCAGCGCCTCGCCCAGTTGGCGTTTGACCAGATCGATGTAACCCTCGCGATCGCCGCGTTTCTCGTCCAGCCAGCGCGCGATCTTCTGGTAGGTCTCGGGTTCGAGATGACGGAACGCCAGATCCTCCAGATCCCACTACAGCTGCCAGATGCCCAGCCGGTTCGCCAGCGGCGCATGGATATCGCGGGTCAGCTGCGCAAGCGCCTGGCGCTCAGCCGCAGGGCGCTTGCCGGCCGCGCGCATCTGCGCCAGCTGCCGCGCCAGCAGGATCGGCACCACCCGCAGGTCACGCACCATCACCAGCAGCAAGCGGCGCAGACCCTCGGCGTTTCGTCCACCCGCGTGGGCTGCATGCAGTGTCCAGACGTGGGCCGCCGCGCGCTGGCCTTCCAGCAGGGTCGCGACTGTCGGCCATTCCTTCGCCAGGCGCGGCTCGACCCGCGCACGCCAGACAGGCAGGTCGTGCAGAATCGCCGCCAGTACCACATCGCCATCGGCGCTCAGCCGTGCGAGCGCGCCGAGCGTGTTGGCCAATTCGGCCAGCACATCTTCCTCCAGCAGCTCAGGTCCCGCCGAATGTTCGAGTACCTGCCGCCATGGCGCGCCCAACGCCGCCACCGGCGGCAGCGACAACAGGGCATCGAGCAGACTGGGGATGGCAGCGGACACGCGGTTTCGACCCGATTTCGACCGAAGGAGATTGTGGTTCTACACTAACCGCGTCCCGCCCCCGGCGAAATCCCCAAAAGGTACCGATCATGTCGATGCACCGTCCGCTGCTGTCGCTCGCCCTGCTGACCGCCTTTGCGTTCGCGTCGCCCAACGCGCTTGCGCAAAAACCGATCGAACGCGACATGACGCCCGAGGAGTTCAAGGCCGCCGGCCTGGACAAGCTCACGCCCGAAGAACTGGCGAAACTCAACACTTGGCTGGGCCGCAAGATCGATACCGTCGCCACAGAAGCCGCCGCACAGGCCAAGGACAAGGTCGAGGACGAAAACCGCGGCTTCTTCAACTTCGGCTCCGAAGAACCGGTCGTCGCCCGCATCAAGGGCGAATTCCGCGGCTTCGGCAAAGGCCGCCTATACACGCTCGACAACGGCCAGGTCTGGCGGCAGATCGACGGCGCCGTCCTCGTCGGTGCGAAACTCGACAATACCGAAGTGCGGATCAACCCGAGCATGCTCGGCAACGCCTGGTATCTCGCCGTGAAGGGCTACAACACCAGAGCGAAAGTAGAGCGCGTGAAGTGATCTTTTGAAATAAAAAGTCGCATTTCAACGCGCTACAGCGGAGATGGAAGTCGAAACCCATAAAACACTTTGAGATCGCATACTTTGAGTCTTTTCACAAAGACAGTTCCGTAGGCTGTATATGGACTCCTCCCGATTGCCAACCGCTTTTTTGATCCTGGTTGAGATTGCGAACGTATATCCGGCCTGTTGGTGAAGCCTTTGGCTTCTGGCCATGATGGAGCAGTCGCACGCGGGCGCCTCATTGGGTTATCGGCCTCAAAGGCCGCCAGCCTACTCAGGCTCTTCCCGCGTTGGTCTTCCCAGGGATCTTCATCGTCGGTCAGCAAACTCATTGATGGGTTCGGTCGTTCAAGTCCTCAGTTGGAACGGTAGTGCTCTTCCCGGGTCAGG
Source organism: Lysobacterales bacterium (assembly GCA_031362125.1). GTDB lineage: Bacteria > Pseudomonadota > Gammaproteobacteria > Xanthomonadales > Xanthomonadaceae > Lysobacter_I. The sequence goes on from JANLSB010000836.1 coordinate 3,824, forward strand.
ATCGCCCAGGCAATTCTGACGTTCTTGTTGGCCTGCGCGACGATCGCGATGTTGCGATGCCGTCTTGCGGCAAGATTCATCAGCCATCGACTGCGGTCGTCGGGTTTGTCGGTCGCGGTGCGCAGTACGCTGCGTGCGCCGTGGATCAGCAAGCCGCGCAGATAGCTGTCGCCGCGTTTGTGGATGCCGAGCAATCGGGTCTTGCCGCCGCTGGAGTGTTGTCTGGGCACCAGTCCGAAGAACGCCGACATCTGTCTGCCGCTGCGGAACTGCCTGGCATCGCCGACGTTGGCGATCAGGGCACTGACGGTGAGCGGGCCCAAGCCCTTCACCTCCAGAAGGCGTTTGCCATCCTCGCTGGCGCGGACGATTCGTTCGATGCGCTGGGTGAGTTCGGCCACGCGCTTGTCGCTGGCAACCAGGTCGTCGTACAGCTCGGCCAGCAGTTGCCGGAAGGCAAAGCTCAAGCCGTTGTCGGCATCTTCCAGCAGCTCGGGGATCGCTTTGCGCAGCGCGGCGGGCGAGACGGCGATGACGATGCCGTACTCGGCCAGCAGACCGCGCGTCTGGTTGATCAGCGCCGTGCGCTGTTTCATGCGCATGGCGCGAATGCGATGCAGTGCCTGCATGTCCTGCTGGGCGATCGTCTTGACGGTGACGCGGGGAATCTCCCGATGCGACATGGCAGTGCAGATCGCCATAGCATCATTGGCATCGTTCTTCTGACCGAGCAGGAAGGGCTTGACGTATTGCGGCGGCAACAGCTGAACGCGATGCCCCATCGCCTGCAGTTGCCGGGCCCAGTGATGGGCGCTGGCGCAGGCTTCCATGCCGACCTCGCAGGGCGGCAGATCGCGGAAGAACGGCAGCAGTTGGTTGCGTTTGACGCTCTTGCGCAACACTGGTTTGCCGGAACGGTCGACGGCGTGAAGTTGAATGATGTTTTTTTGCCAGATCGAGGGCGATACGGGTAATCTGCATGGCGGACTCCTCCTGCTTCGTGACTGGTGGACAACGCCTTCCAGTCTGGCACCAAGATGCCGAAGAAGTGGGAGGAGTCCATTCCATTGGGTCGATGACCCAGCCTGCCGGTCTACGACATCGAAACATGGAATAGGGTGCGCCTTGGCCTGAGGTATCCCCACGAATTCCAGACGAAATCACCGCAATCGGAGAATTCAGTCGTGGCGACGAAGCCAGGCTGCCCGCCCCGACAATCCACCCCCGACAATCCACGACATGGATTTGCGACAAACCCCATCCAACCAGCGACGAAACCTGCCCGAAGCGGATCAGCCGGCCAGCAGCCCGCGCATCGCCACCGCGAAACCCGCGGCGATGGGTTCGCGGTCGCGGTGGCGACCGCCGGCCACCGCCTCGCGGCCATTCACCGTCACCGCATCCACCGCATTGCGGTTGCCGGCGAAAATCCAGCGATCGGCGATATCGGTGGCGGTCGCGCCGATCAGCTGCGGCGCATGGCCACCGAGTGCCACCATATCGCCAGCCAGGGCTTCGGTCGTGAATCCTGTGGCCTGCGCCGCGCTCGAACGCACATCGCGCAGCAGGGTTTCGCCGACGCTGGGCGACGCTGCAGTCGCGGCGATATTGCGATGCCGGGTGATCAGTCGCTGGCCGTATTCGAGCCAGCGCAGTTCCTCGACCGGCGACACCGAACTGTGCGAATCCGAACCGATGCCCCAGGCGCCGTTGGCATCGAGATAATCGCGCAGCGGAAACAGGCCGTCGCCGAGATTGGCTTCGGTGGTCGGACAGATCGCCACGGTCGCGCCAGAATCGGCGACTCCGACGATCTCGTCGACTTCGAGATGGGTGGCATGCACCAGGGTCCAGCGCGTATCTACTTCGGCGTGATCCAGCAGCCAGCGCACCGGGCGTTCGCCGCGGATTGCCAGGCAGTCCTGCACTTCACCGATCTGTTCCGCAACGTGGATATGGATGCGCGCGTCCTGCGGCAGCGCTGCGAGCACCGCCGTCATCGCATCGTGCGGCACCGCGCGCAGACTGTGCAGGGCGCAGCCGACGCGCAGCGTGTCGTTCTGTTCGCGGCGCAGGGTTTCGAACAACCGCAAATAGGCATCGATGCTGTGCCCGAAGCGGTGCTGACGTGGGTTGAGGGGCCGTCCATCGAAGCCACCGGTCATGTACAGCACCGGCAACAGCGTGAGCCGGATACCGGTCTCGCGCGCGGCGGCGATCAGCGCCCGCGACATCGCGGCCGGGTCGTCGTAAGGGCGTCCGTCGGGGGCGTGATGCAGGTAGTGGAATTCGCAGACTGCGGTGTAGCCGG
>JANLSB010000856.1:0-1536 GCA_031362125.1 Lysobacterales bacterium
GGCGGACGCACCAGTCGCGGCTGCGCAGATTCAAGCCGGCATCCGGACGAAATCCATCGTCCAGTTGGTTTCCCAGGAGTTCCCGCCATCATCGGAAAACGCCTGCTCCCAACGTGCGGCGTCCGTATCGAGCGAAGACCACGTGAAGCGCACTTTGATCGGCGCTCCGTCGAGCGTGTCGTCTGCGTAAAACAAACCGGTTCCGTTCTCGAATCGTCCGACGACAGGAACGTCGAGCTGATGCGGCCGTCGTCCATCCAGCCACCAAATCGACCAAAGACCCGTCGCGGGATCGAACGAACGCAGCGTTGCCGCCCGATACGGGCCGTCGGGCAGATCGAGCACGTTGTCATCGATATTTCCGAAGCCGCCGAGGATCTTTCGGGCGCTCGACGACCCTTCGAATTCGACCCATTCGCGACAACCCGAGAGGCGTTCCTTGAGACGACGATGATGGACGCGCCAGTCGCCGATGATGAAGTCGAAGTCGTTTGCGCTGGACGCTGATGCGTTCATCATTCTGCCCGCGTCCAGTCCATGAACCACTGGCCCTGCCAGGTCTTGCCGCCGTCGTACGACAGCGCCTGATGCCAGCGGCAGGAGGTCGGTACGATCCGGTCCCACACGCCGCGGACCATGATCGGTTTGTCGCCATCCATGTCGTCGGCGACGAAGGTGCCCACACGATCGACGAACATGCCGGTGGTGCCGGGCGTGGCCAGCATGCCGGACTTCGCGTTCACCCAGAAGTCCGACCACTCGCGCTTCTCGACATCGAGCAGGCGCAGGCCCATGCCGCTGAAGTTGCGCGCCGGGATGCGCAGTTCCTCGACGCTGCCGACGCCGGCGAGGATGGTCCAGCAGGTCGCTTCGCCCTCGAAGATGTCCCAGTCATCGGTCCCCGGGGTCTTCAGGCGGCGATGGTGGATTTTCCATTCGCCGGCCAGGAAATCGAAATCGCCGGGCTTGCCGTACGGGGCTTCGGTGGCGGCTCCGGTCGAACGGGCTGCGGTGACGGCTGACCCAGTCCCGGTCGCGTAGACGGCCAATCCGGCGGCGGCGGTTTTCAGCAGGGTGCGACGGGAATCATCGGCGGGGGTGTGGCTCATCACGGTACTCCGATCGGAAGAGGTGCCGCGACCATAACCCCCAATACCTGACAACTCTCGTCAGGAATACACTCCCAGTCTGGATGGGGAGGTTTCCATGCGCGCGAGCCGATTGCTGTCGATCCTGATGTTGCTGCAGCTGCGCGAGCGGCTGACGGCCGAGGCCTTGGCGGAGGAATTCGAGGTCTCGGTACGCACGATCTATCGCGACATCGACAAGCTCGCCGAGGCCGGGGTGCCGGTGTACGCCGATCGCGGTCCGGGTGGGGGCTTCCGGCTGGTCGATGGCTACCGGACGCGGCTGACCGGGCTGGCATCCGATGAGGCCGAGGCGATGTTCATGATCGGCCTGCCCGGGCCGGCGGCGGCCTTGGGCATGGGGCCGGCGGCGTCGAACGCGGGCCGCAAGATGCTGGCTTCCTTGCCG
>JANLSB010000859.1:0-6536 GCA_031362125.1 Lysobacterales bacterium
CCAGCAACGTCTCGTAGTTGCGCATGTGCTCGAACATCTCGATCGACACGCAGCGATCGAACTGGGTGGCGTCGAGCTGCAGCTGGTTCACGTCGCAGGTGATGATCTGCACGTTGCCGAAACCGTGCACCCGGCACTGCGCTTCGATGTATTTTCGCTGCGGATTCGAATTCGAGATGGCGGTGATTTTCGCGTTGGGGAAGCGCTCCGCCATCCACAGCGTCAGCGAGCCCCAGCCGCAGCCGAGTTCCAGGATGTGCTGTCCATCGGCGAGTTCCGCGCGCTCGCCGTACAGCGCCAGCATCGCTTCTTCGGCCTGATCCAGGGTTTCGTCGCCGCGCGGGTAATACGCGCAGGAATATTTCAGACGTTTGCCCAGGCTCAGTTTGAAGAACGCGGGCGGCAGCTCGTAATGCTGGGCGTTGGCGGCATCGGTGTGGATCGCCACCGGGCTGGCGCGCAGCGCCTTGATGCGTTCGCTGAAACGGGCGGCCTGAGCGTCGAGGCCACCCTCGAGTTCGATATTCAGCCGATCCGCGCATTGGCGGCGGATGCCGTAACGCAGCAGCGCATCGGGCAGCAGGCCGCGTTCGGCCAGACCGATCAGGCCCGGGCCTGCGGCATCGTGGGCGAGTTCGCTGGGCATTGCCGTGGTTTCGTTCATCGCGTGTGGCTCATCAAGTCGGTCAGGATGCGCTTTCGGGCGCGGTTCGAACAGGCATGGCGGTAGGCCTGGGCCAACGGTGCGCGAGCGTGGCCAGCAGCGTCATCGCCAGCCCCCAGCCGAACGCAAGCGCCAACAGTGCCATCCAGCGCGGCTCGGCGAAGACGATGGCTTGCCAGCCACGGGACGCGCCGAGATAGGCGATCGGCCCGCCAATCGTCCCGAACACCAGTGCGATGATCGGTCGCCCCAGCAGGAACGTCATCGAGTGCCGCAGGGTCAGCGCAAACGATCCCCACATCGCGAGAATCCACAGTGGCGCACCTCCTGAGGGCAGGGTCACCCCGGTCGCCGCATAGCGCGCCAGCCCCGATGCCGCGACGGTGCCGTCGATCAATGAGCCGATCAGGATGGCGATCGTCAGCAGTTTGAAATCGGCCGCCCGCCCGGAGCGGTCTTGTCGCGCAAGTGCGAGATGCAGCAGCATGAAGATCGCCGCTGCGATCACCCCGGGCCACCACAGTCCGCGTCCGGCGCCGATCACCGCGCAGAACCAGACGATCTGATAGCCAATGACATTGCTCCAGAATGTCATGCTCGCAGTTCGCTGCGCGCTGCGGGTTCGCGCGTCAACTCAGGCATCGGTGCGGGCGTGCGATGACCGGGTTTGGCCATCAACAGTTGCGCGACGCCGATCGAACGCTCGCGGAAACCGCCTTCGCAATACGCGAGGTAGAACTCCCACATCGCGATGAAACGCTCGTCGTAGCCCTGTGCGCGCACCGCGGACAGGGCCGCGTGGAAGCGCTGACGCCAGGCTTCCAGCGTGCGCGCGTACGACAGGCCGAAATCTTCCAGCTGGATCAAAGCCAGATCGCTGGCGTGACCTTTCGCCGCGACCATCGCCGCGATCGATGGAATGAAACTGCCGGGAAAGACGTGGCGCTTGATGAAATCAACCGAGTGCAGCGCCTGCTCGTATCGATGATCTTCGATGGTGATCGCCTGGACCAGCGCGAGGCCGTCGGGCTTCAGAAGCGCGCCGAGCTTGCCGAAATAGGTATCGAGATACTGCGCGCCGATGGCTTCGATCATCTCGATCGACACCAGCTTGTCGTAGGTCCCGGTCAGATCGCGATAATCCTCGAGCAACAGCGTGACCCGGTCTTCCATGCCTGCATCGGCGACCCGCTGCGCGGCCAGCGCATGCTGTTCGCGCGAAATGGTGGTCGTGGTGACGCGACAACCATAGTGCCGTGCGGCATGCAGCGCGAAGCCGCCCCAGCCGGTGCCGATCTCGATCACATGATCGCCCGGCTTCAGATCGAGCTTGCGGCAGATGCGGTCGAGCTTGCGCGCCGAGGCATCGTCGAGGTTGTCCTCGTCGCCGGCCCAGATGCCCGAGGAATACATCAGGTCCGGCGAGAGGAAGAGTTGGAAGAATTCGTTGCCGAGATCGTAGTGCGCGGCGATGTTGCGGCGGCTACCTTTGCGCGTGTTGCGACGCAGGGCGTTCCACGCGCGCATCCCGATCCCGCCGAGTCGGGCGAGTCCCGTCTCCATGCCGTCGAGAAGATCCCGGTTGCGTACCAGCAGACGGACGAGCGCGACCAGGCCCTGTCCCGGCCGCGCTCCGGGGGAGTCGCAGCGCCAAAGGCCGTCCATATACGACTCGCCGGCGCCGACGCTGCCGTTGGCGGCGACCGCGCGGTAGAAGCCCGGATGATCCACCTCGATGTGGATGTTCAGATCGCAATCGCTGCCCGCCGGTTCGCCCAGCTCGACCGTGCCCAGCGCATCGCGCAACCGCAGCCGGCCGTGACGCAGCTGCGCCATCTGTGCGATGAGCCGCTGACGCAGGAACCGGTCGAAGGTGCCGAATTCCACGCGCGTATCGTCGAACGCAGGCTTGGCGAACTCGTTCATGGTGAACCTCGGAGTGACAATTCTTTTGCCGGATGGTCGTAGACCGGATTGCGCTTGAGCCAGAGTCGCAGCGCCTGCCAGTGGATCGCGCCGACCACCTGCGCGGTCATCAGCGGATAACGCCAGAGCACGCGACGCAGCGACGCAGCATCCAACGGCCTGCGTTCGAGATGCAGGGTGGCGTCGAACTCGCGTTCGCCATCGCGCATCACGTCCATGTGCACATGCAGCGCGTCGCCCGGCACGGTGAAGCGCCAGCTGTAATCGCGCGCCATGCCTACGAACGGCGAGACATGGAACTGTTTGGCGAACGACCAGTGCCGCGCGCGGCCGTGGATCTGTGCGGCTTCGACCGGCAGCACATAGGCGTGGCGTTCCTTCCACGGCGTGTTGGTGATTTCGGCAACGATGCAATCGAGGGTGATGCCGTCGGCGGCGAAGCAGTAATAGAAACTCACCGGATTGAAGGCGAGCCCGGCATAGCGCAAATGGGCCAGCAGACGGATCGGACCCTGCGGGCGACGGCCGAGCACGCCGGCCGCGCGCTCGCGCACCGCATCGCCCAGTGGCTGTTCGGGATCGCCGAGGTAATCGCTGCGCCTGAATTCGGCAAGGTTGCGCCGGTGCGCCGACCACAGCCAGCGGCGATCGAACACCTGATCGACTTCGTCCAGATCCAGAAACAGCTGCGCCATGCGATAGCGGAATGCATGCGGATGCGGCGCATGGCGACGATGCCTCACGACGCCTTCGTAGACTGCGCTGGCAAGCTGTGTGTTCATGCGGCGGCCTTTGCCTTTACGGACGTTGTCGGCCCGGGCATGGCTGCGTTTGCTTGCGCTGTCGATCCCCAGCGTACGCCCAGTGCACGCGCCACTTCGACCGCGCTGCGCATACCGTCTTCATGGAAACCCCAACCCCAGTAGGCGCCGGCGAACCAGGTGCGACGCTGGCCCTGGATTTCGGCTTTGCGCGTCTGCGCAGCGACCGAAGCATGGCTGTAGACCGGATGGCGATAGCGCATCCGACGCAGGATTTTCGCCGGATCGATGGCGTCGGTACGGTTGAGCGTGACTACCAGCGGCTCCGGAGATGCGATGTTCTGCAGCAGATTCATGCAATAGCTGACCGTACAGACATCGGCCGGGTCGTGCGGGATCGTCGCGTTCCATGCCGCCCATGCCTTGTGTCTGCGTGGCAGCAGCGTGGCATCGGTGTGCAGCACGGTGTCGTTGGCCTGATAGGGCATGCCGCCGAGGATCGACCGCTCGACTTCGCCGGCGTCGCTCAGCAGCCGCAGTGCCTGATCGCTGTGGCAGGCAAGCACGATCTGATCGAAGCGTTCGGCGTAGTCGTCGGTGAAGACGGTCACGCCATCGCTGTCGCGCAGGATCATCTCCACCGACGTACTCAATCGTTCCTGAACTCGCCAACGCGCACGCATCTCACGCACATAGCTGTTGGAGCCGCCACACACCACGCGCCACTGCGGACGGTCGCTGGCCTGCAGCATCTGGTGATTGGCCATGAACTGGACCAGATACTTGGCTGGGAACGACAGAATCCGCGCCGATGCCGAGGACCACAGCGCCGAGGCCATCGGCACCAGATGTTCGTCGCGGAACATCGCGCCGTAACCGCCCTGGGTGAGGTAATCGCCGAGCGTCGGACCTTCACCGGGCAATGCCAGCAGCGCGGGCGCTTCGCGATAGAACCGGAACAGATCGCGCAGCATGCCCCAGAAGCGCGGCGAGAGCAGATTGCGGCGTTGGCAGAACAGACCATCGAGATCGGTCGCGTTGTATTCCAGTCCCGTCGCCTCGTTGCGCACCGAAAAGCTCATGGTGGTTGGCTGCGATTCCACGCCGAGCTCCGCGAACAGCGCGGTCAGCAGCGGATAGTGCGCGGGGTTGTGGACGATGAAGCCGGTATCGACCGCGTACTGGCGGCCCTGCAGCTCGATGTCGTGGGTGTGGGTATGACCGCCCAGATAGTCGTTGGCTTCGAACAGCACGACTTCATGCTGTTCTGGCGCTTTCTGCTGCGACAGCAGCCAGGCCGAGGCCAATCCGGCGATGCCCGAACCGATCACCGCGATCCGCATCAGCCGGCCCTCGCTTTGGCAGCGACCCAGGCCGGCACCGGCTTGAGGTCGTGGACCAGCCGGAACAGCGCCATCGCGCGCAGCGCGTAGTAGGTGAGGTCGATTTCCCACCAGCGGAAGCCCTGGCGCGCAGAGCCCGGAAAGAAATGATGGTTGTTGTGCCAGCCTTCGCCGAAGGTGAGCAGCGCCAGCCACAGGTTGTTGCGGCTGTCGTCGCGGGTGTCGAAGCGGCGTTTGCCGAAACGATGCGCCAGCGAGTTGATGGTGACGGTGGCGTGGAACAGCGCGATGGTCGAGATGAAGAAGCCCCAGACCAGCATCTGACCGGCGCTGGTGTCGAGTCCGGGCGCCGCAGTTTCCAGCCAGCCGCCCAGCAGGAACAGCGCGATCGCGAGCAGCACCGGCACGACGATGTCGTAACGATCCAGCCAGCGCAGTTCCGGGTAACGGGCAAGGTCGCGGATGCGGTCCCAATCGGTGCGGAAACCGCTGCGGGTCAGAAACCAGCCGACATGGCTGCGCCAGAACCCATGCACCACGGGCGAATGCACGTCGTGATGGGTGTCGGCATGGCGATGGTGATTGCGATGATGCGCCGCCCACCACAGCGGGCCGCGCTGTACGCAGGACGCGCCGATCAGTGCGAAGGCGAACTGCACCGCGCGCGAGGTGCGGAAGGTGCGGTGCGAGAAATAGCGATGATAGAACCCGGTGATCGCGAACATCCGCACTGCGTACAGTGCAACAGCGACTGCGACCGCGATCGGCGAGACGCCGACCCAGAACACGGCGAAGCAGGCGAGATGAATGGCCAGAAAGGGGATAGCCCGCAGCCAGTCGACACGGTCGCCGTCGCTCCCCAGTTCAGCGCTTTCGGCGCTGGTGTCGAACCACCGGGCCAACGTCGTGCGCAAACGGCCGCGCCCAGCATCGGTCTGCGGCTGCGATGAAAGCGGCTGCGATGAAATGGGCGATTCTTGATCGGGCAGGGTAGGCACCGGCATTTAAAACTCCATTCAATATCGGTTCCAGATACGGCAATCCGAGTCCTTTGGATGCAATGGGCGGCGTCTTGCGCGATATGTGGACCGAGATCGGCAAGGGGATGGCCCGAGCGCGGGCGAAGCCTGAGGCGGGGTCCGCTTTTTTGGCTGTTTCCAATCGAACAAAAACAGATCCCCCCGCCAGCTGTGCTGGCGTTCGGGATGACAAATGCTTTTTCCGTTCAGGCGCACCGCGTGCCGCTACAGGGTCACGATGGCGCCCTTCGCGATGATCGGGCCGGTTGCCACGCCCTGCGGGGCGCCGCCGACCGGTTCGAGCGTGATCGCGAGCAAGGCACCATTTTCCAGGGCATCGCGCAGGGTGTCGGGCACCTTGACCGTATGCGAACGGTCGATCGAGACGATGCCGAGCGACTTCGCGGTGCCGCCGGGCGGAATCAGCCACAGTTCTGGTACGCGGCCATCGGCATCGGCAGGTGCGGGCACAGGCACCATCAGTACAGTGCCCTTGCTCCGATCGACTGAAGCCAGCCAGCCCGGGCTGCCATCGTCGTGGGCGAGGGTAGTGACCGGTTTAGGCGCAGTGGGGTCTTCCACAGGCTGCGTCGGCGGGATCGGTGTGGGTTCCACTGCGATCGGGCCCGGTCCAGCGGTCTGATCGTTCTGGAACATTCCGAACGGACCGATGACGACGGCGACGATTGCGGCCGCAGCGGCCAGACCGGTCGCCGCGCGCCAGAACCCGGCGCTTTGCCACAGGCTCGGGCGAACCGTCTCGCGCGATGTGTCCACCGCCGACCAGCCGAGGCGGGTGCGGATGCGTGGCCATAGATGCGTC
>JANLSB010000082.1:0-2023 GCA_031362125.1 Lysobacterales bacterium
CGCACAGGATTGCTTGAAGTCGCCATTGCCATTGAAGGCTTTTGACAGCCCGGCGATTTCGATCGGATCACCGAGCGATGTCCCTGTTCCGTGCGCTTCGATATAGCTGAGCGACTGCGGGTCGATATGCGCCTGTTCGAGCGCGGCGAGTATCACATCCGCCTGGGCGTTCGGATTCGGAACGGTATATCCATTGGTTTTCCCGCCATGATTGATCGTGCTGGATCGCACGACGCCGTACACATGGTCGCCGTCGCGCAATGCGTGATCGAGCGGTTTCAGGAAGACGGCGCCGACGCCCTCGCCGGGAACATAGCCGTCCCCGCCTGCGCCGAAGCTGCGGCATTTGCCGTCGGTCGAGACGAACTTGCCCTGGCTGAGGGTGAGATATTTGTGCGGGTGTACCGAAATATTGACGCCGCCGGCGATCGCCGCATCGATGACCCCACGGCGTATTTCCTCGCAAGCCATATGGATCGCAGTAAGCGACGAAGAGCACATCGTATCGATGGCGATGCTGGGCCCGTGCAGATCGAAGAAATACGACACCCGATTGGCGATGGATGCCTGCGATGAACTCGGCACGCCAACATGACCTGCAGCCAACGAGTTCACGCCGTAGAGCTCGTACTGCCCCCACATCACGCCGACATACACGCCGGTACGCGTTCCGGAGAGGCTTCGCTTGTCGTAGCCGGCATCTTCCATCGTCTGCCATGCCGTTTCGAGGAACAGTCTCTCCTGAGGGTCGATCAGCTGAGCTTCTTTCGGGGAAATATTGAAGAACAGCGGGTCGAACATGTCGATACCGGAGACGAAGCCGCCCCACTTGCTGTAGCTCTTGCCGGCTTTGTTGCGGTCCGGATCGAAGTATTGCGCATGGTCCCAGCGGTCGGCGGGAACTTCCGTGATGCAATCGCGGCCTTCTTTGAGATTCTCCCAGAACGCATCCAGATCTTCGCTGAGCGGGTATCTGCCGCCCAGACCGACGATGGCGACGGCTCGGTCCTGCTGCGGCTGCGGCTGCAGCTGCGACTGCGACTCGACAACCCGATGGCGTACCGCCAACCTTGATGTCACCGGCACGATGGGCTGCGCGATGGACGGAGGCAAGTCATGACGCGGCTCCGCAGATGCGCCCGCTCCGAGTTCCCGACTGACAATGTCCGGAAACGCTTTCGCGAGGTATTTCGCCAGCGCTGCGATCGTCTGGTATTCGAAAAACAGCGTTTTCGACAGCGAACCGAAGGTCTTTTCCAACTGACTCGTCAGCTGCATGGCGAGCACGGAATCGATCCCGTAATTCTCCAATGGCGCGTTCGGATCGATACGCTGCGGCGCAAGTTTCAACAGCGACGCGAACTTGCGACGCAGATAATCCTGCGTCCTGTCGTCGACGGGCTCCGCGGGCTGCGAGGCTCTCGAAGGCACAGGCGTGCTCGGCGTGGAAGCCGGCGCTGGCGACACGCCGTGCAACGTACGTTCGAGCTTCGCAAGATCGCCCGCCATGACCAGACTGCGGGTATATCCCTTGGCCAGGAGACTGTTGAATGCGCGCATTCCATCGGTGGTGGTGAGCGCACGCATCCCCGTTGCGTTGGCGATCTGTTCCTGCAGTGCGACAGGTGGCTGCATGCCACCTGCCTGCCACAAGGGCCAGCTGATGGACACGGTACGGCCGCGCCGATCGCCTGCACTGACCCGGCGGTTTCGATACACGGCGAATTCGTCCAGGAACCCGTTCGCTGTGGCGTAGTCGGCCTGGCCGACATTGCCGAAAACGCCGGCTATCGACGAAAAGAGTACGAAGAAATCGAGTTCGACTCCGCTGCTCGCTTCATCCAGATGCAGCGTACCCGTGACTTTGGGCGCAAGTACATCGCGGAATTCGGCTGCGGTCTTCTTGAGGATAAAGCCATCTGCCACCATCCCGGCGCTATGCAGGATGCCGTCCAGCCGCCCATGCTCGGCAACGATATCGGAGACCAATGCAGCGACCAGGGACAGGTTGTCGAGATCGAGC
>JANLSB010000006.1:0-4650 GCA_031362125.1 Lysobacterales bacterium
ATTTGGAAAGGCGACAGTGGAGATCAGCGCATGACCCGAAATACACAAGAACAGCTGGCGGAAGCGGACCGTTACTTCCGGTCGACGGTGGGCCAGAGCTGGGAAGCATTGCTCGCGCAGGTGTCCGTCGAAGCACCGGAGGGCGTGCCGGCTGCGGAAGACGAGCGCTACCGCCGCATCCGTCACGAACGCGAGGAAGAGGATGCCAGCCTGCCCTTGGGCGCATGGGAACGCGAACTCAAACGCGCGAACTGGGACGCGGCCAGCGAATTGTCCGCAGCGGTCTTGGCCGGGCGCAGCAAGGATCTGCAGCTGGCGGCATGGCTGTTCGAAGCCCTGATCGCGCGCAGCGGTTTCCAGTCGCTGGCGCCTTGCCTGGGATTGATCGATGCGCTGTTTGCGCAGTACGGCGACAAGCTGCATCCGCAGGATGGCGAGCATCGCGTGAACCTGCTGCTGTGGATCGGCCAGAAGCTGCTGCCGCTGCTGCGCCGGATGCCGATCACCGCCACCGGCACCGAGCGCGACTACGCCTGGAACGACTGGGAGCAGGCGCAGCGCAACGAGCAATTGCGCGCCAGTCTGGGCAAACAGCGCGAGGGCGAAATCGAGGGCGCAACGCTGGCCGATGTCGGCGCTGCGCTGGCCTGCACGCCGGATGCGCGGATCATTTTCCTGCGTGCATGCCTCGGCGATGGCTTGGCGGCGCTGCAGACCCTGGAGCGCACGCTGGATGCGCAGTTCGGCGATGACGCGCCCGGGTTCAGCGCGATGCGCAATCTGTTCGAGCGTATCGAAGTGGTGCTGGCCGCCGAGGCGCGCCGTCGTGGCGTTGTCGCGCCGACGCGCAGCGACGATCGGCAGGTGCCTGCTGCGGGCAGTGAACCCGCTTCCAACGGCGATGTCCCGGTGGGCTCGCTGGACCGGCGCGAGGTGTATGCCGCATTGGCCGATATCGCGCACGCCCTGGAAACGATCGAACCGCACAGTCCCGTGCCCTATCTCATCCGTCGCGCGGTGGCATGGGGCGGCTTGAACACGGCGCAGCTGTACAGCGAGGTTTTCGTGCGCTGTGGCGGGCAGATCAACATTTTCGAACTGCTGGGTCTGGGCGATCCGGCGGCGGGTCACGAGCATCGCGCCAGCGGATGAGGCAAACACGAGGTTCGTCACATGCGATCGGCAGAGACGGACCATTGAACAGCTGCATGGACTGCCCAGGTGCCGTATCCAGTGCATGCGTCATGCGATTCGCACAGCAACGATAAAGTATGAAGGAGAGTTCCGATGGAAGACGATTCAGGTCGTGGCAGGAGATCGGCCCCGCAACGCCCACGCAGCCAGAGTGTGCCGCCACGCCAGAAGTCCGAGCCTGAGGAGCTGGCACCGATGCTCAAAGTGGCCCGCGATATCACGCGTGGCATGAGCGGGGATCCGAAATTCCACATCAAGGGCAGCATGGCGGCGATGCTGCACGGCGGCCGAGTGCAGCCGGGAGATCTTGATCTTGTGGTGGGAAGTTTCCCGCAAATCAACAATGTACTTTCGCCGATGGGATATCCAAAGGTGTCGCCGTTCAAACCGCGTATCGAAGAGCCTCCGCATGGCCTGCCTGCACTGGATGTCTTGCATTCTGGGGATTGGGGCGCCGACAACACGCCGAAGCAGATCAAGAGCGGCGTGATGGTGACATCTGCAGTAAGTACCATCCGCGACCTCAAAAAAGACCCGAGGCCAGAAAAGCGAGATCGCAACGCGAGATTGATCAAAGAAATCATCCGTGCAAACACCAAGGAAAGCCCGTTCTGAATTGAGCCAAAAACAGGGGGCGCATTGCGGGAACCAAGCAGGAGAAGATCATGAGTGGTCAGTTTCGCAAGAATAATCCGCCAAAGCCGATCGCCATCGCGATCATGGCGCAGATGCGTATTGCGATACCGAAAGCATCGCAGGCGCATCCGGCAAAGCCCGTGAACTTAAAGCATGCGCTGAAGAACGCGGCCAATTCCTCGCCGGCCGCGAAGGCTGCATTCAAGCGCGCCGCGCCGGCGGTCAAAGCGGCGAGGCCGCATCTGAAGGCACTGACCCAGCCGGGAAAAGGATTGATGTCGCAGCTGCGGCACGGTGCTTCGGCGATGCATTCGCTCCGCGAGGTGACGCGCGAGATGGCGAAGGAACAACCGTCGCCGTTGTCGTCCGCCAAATCGGCGTTCAAAGCGGCGGTCGCTTCATCGCCCGCTGCGGCTGCGGTCCTCAAAAGCGCGAGCCCGGCGGCTGCAAGAGCGCAGAAGCATGTCGACGCATTGAGCAGCATGCAGGCGTCGCCAAAGCCGAGCCTGCTGTCGTCGCTCGGTCACGGCATCCAGGCCATGCGCGCGCTGCGTCAGGCGACAAAAGAGATGAGAGCGACGCCGGGCTTCGCGCCGATCGCAACCGGGGGCGATGCTTCCCATTCCACGCACACACTTGAAAAAGCGCAATCGACGCCGACAAACGCGATCGATCATCACGATCTGATCGCACCGCTTAGGCAACAGCTCAGGGCTGCCCACACCGGGCATGCGGATGCTCAAGGAAGCACTTCGCCTCATGCCAGCTCGAACGCTTCAGGACAGTTCGCATTGATGCTGATCGCGCGCAGAGACAGTTCCGCACTCTCCGCGTTCAAGAAGAAAACGTGAACGCTCATGCATCGTCGCGAAATGTCGTCGCAGCCTCGGCAAGACGTGGATCGCGCTGAGCGCAGTCATCTGCAGAGGAGCAGGCCATGTTGATCGGAACTGACCCGATTCAGAGCCTCGTCCAAGATGGCGCGCAGTGGCGGCCATTCACGGGCGCCACGCGTCCGCCTTGGGTCGCTGGGCGTGTGCGCGCGCTACTCGAAGCCGAAGACGATGCGCAGACGGTGCTGGCGTTCGTGCTGACGGGTCTGGCGACGCATGCCATCGATCCCGCCGAGGTCGTCTGGATCGTCGATCTTGCGCCCGGCGAGGGCGAGCGGGCCTGGCGGGTGTTGCGGTCGCTGTCCGGCCGGGCGCCGCGCGGCCCGCCGATCCGCTATCTGGCGCGCTGTGGCGACGCTGGGCATCATGCGCGTCTGTCCACGCATGCTCTGCTGAAACCCTTGATCGCGAGCGGCGATCTGCATCTCGATCGCGCGGGGCAGGGCATTCCTCCGCACACCGTGCGCAATCCGATCGTGGTGTTGGCGCACGAAGGGCTGTCCTCGCAATCGCAGGGGCTGTACACCGCACATGCGGGCGAACTGCTGGAAGCATGGATCGACGGCGATGAGCGCATGGACTGGCGTGCGACCACGCAGCGCGATGGCGTCATGCGTCTGCTCTCGACCTACCGGCAGTCGCTCGACGGCGTCGCTTTCACTCTGCCGCGCGGCGCGATGGAAACACTGTCCGCACTGCTGCGGGCCGGCGATGGGCGGCTGCTGCTGCGCGCGTCCGATCGTGGCGCGCGGGAGATCGCGCAGATCCGCCGTGGCGCTCTGGAGCACAGAGGCGATGACGTGCCCGGACAGAACGCGCGTCAGCTGCTGCGGATGAATTTCGAAGCACTGGCGCGCTGGCATCTCGCCCACGGCGCCAGCGTGCAACAGACGCAGCGCGACGATGACGGCCGGGTGTTGCATCTCGCTCTTCACGACACTCCGGGCGGACGTCTGCAGGAATGTCTCCCGGAGATCATCGGTCTGCCGCATCCGGACGATCACGCCCAGCTGCTGCTGGCGCTCGAAGCGTTGTCCGCAGTGTCGCCGAAGCAGTGTCTAGCCCTGCTGCATGCGCAGGCTGGAGATCCGCGCGCGCTGCGCTCGTTGTCGCGGCACGTGCAGCAGGCCGTTCCATCCGTCGAGGGCGCCGCTCTGAAACAGTGGCGAGACCTGCTGGCGTATTGCCGCATCCAGCATTATCCGTCCTGCGATCAGGACGAAGAGCGCGACGACATTCCGGGCCTCATCGCCGCACTGCTCTCGCGTATGCAGAACCATCCCTACGCGCACCCTGCAGTCGCGATGGACGCACCGCACGCCGAAGGAGCACCGCAGCCATGAACATGGATCGCACTTCCACGATCAAATCGATGGACGTCGCAACGACAGGGGGGGCATCGACCGGCCCGACATCGACGGGCCCGCATAAGCGCAGCCTGTCGCCATCGGGCGGCGGTCTGCAGCCGCAATCCGGAATCCAACTGGCATCGCCGCAGGTGCTGTCGCAGCGCACGATGGTCAAAGCCAATCGGCCATCGCTGTCGATGCTGACGCCTCCGCGCACCGCCCCGTCTTCGGTGCAATCATCGCCTTTGCAGCCATCTTCGCTGCTGTCGCCATCGATACTGCCGCCGCCGGTATCGACGCCGCCATCCTTCGATTTCACCAGCCAAAATCTCAAGGACAGCGTCAATGAAACCGGCCTTTGGCAGATGACCGGCGAGCGCAGGACCAGTCTGAGCAAACAGTTGCCGACGTTCATCGGCACCCAGTCGCCGAAGTCCACCGACATCCGCATCAAGGCCGTCACCCAGAGCACGGAGAACTGGGGGATCAGCGCCGACGAAAACGTGCGGACCGAATTCCAGCGCACCAAGCGCCAAAAGATGGGCAAGGATGAGGCCGAAACCGCCTTCAATCAGCGC
>JANLSB010000083.1:0-2063 GCA_031362125.1 Lysobacterales bacterium
CGTGTCCTTGTTCGGTCATGGATCGACATCCATTCCCTCACTCCTCCTTGCACTGCGGCCCTTCCGGGGCAGCGCGGCGCATGGGGATGCCATGAACAGGCTCTGATATGCGCATCCGTGATTTCCGCGCCGACGACGAGCCCGAGATCAATCTTGTGCCGCTGATCGACGTGATCCTGGTGTTGATCATCTTTTTCGTGGTCACCACCACGTTCGACGCGCGATCGGTACTCAAACTGCAGCTGCCGAAGGCGAACGGCGAGCCCAGCGCGACGTCGTCCAAGGCGCTGAGCGTGCTGGTGAATGCCGAAGGCCGCTATTTCGTCCAGGACCGCGAAGCGCTGCGCACTGACGTTGAATCGCTGAAGCGGACGATCATCGAAGTCGCGGGCGATGGTGTCGACAATGAAAGCCGCAAGCGCCCGGTGCTGCTGCGCGCCGATGGGCGCACGCCGCACCAGTCGGTGGTGACCGCGCTGGATGCGCTGGGGCAGCTCGGGTTCCGCCAGATCAGCATCGCCACGGCTCCAGAACAACGTGTGCAGGAGCAGCGTGCGCCGGGGCAGCGTGCCTCGGCCCAGTCGGGCCTGGAGAAGGCTGCGACGGAGACGCGGAAGTGAGCAAACCCGACCGCGCCCCGGCGTGGCCGATCTACCGACGGCTGCTTGGGTTCGCCGGCCCGTATCGCAATCTCCTGTTGTTTGCGCTGGCCGGCATGTTGATCGAAGCCGCTGCGGGCTCGGCCTTCATGAAACTGATGGAGCCAGTGGTCGACGAGACCTTCATCAGCAAGAACGCCAAGCTCAGTATGATTCTGCCGCTGACCATCGTCGGTCTGTTCGTGGTGCGCGGCATCGCTGGTTACATTACCGACATCTGCATGGGCACATCCGCGCGCAGCATCGCCCGCGATCTGCGCGTGCGCGTGCTCGGCAAATATCTGCGCCTGCCCGGGCTGCGCTTCGACAGCGAACCGGTGCCGTCGATGCTGATGCGCCTCGGTTCCGACAGCGACCAGGTCGCGAATGCCGCGGTCGATGCGGCCAAGGTGATGTTGCAGCAGTCGTTCCAGATCATCGGCGCGCTGCTGGTGATGCTGTGGACCAGTTGGCAGGTGACGATTGCGATTCTGGTCATGGCGCCGCCGCTGGCGCTGCTGATGGACAAGGTCGCCAAGCGCTACCGCCGTTTCAGCCATCGTGTGCAGGAAAGCGGCGGGCGCCTGCTGCAGGCGGCGGATCAGACCCTGAACAACCAGCAGGAAGTCAAGATCTACGGCGCGCAGGACGCCGAACTTTCACGCTACACCGCGCTCGCCGATGAGAATCTGCGGCTGTCGATGAAAGTCGAATCCACGCGGAGTATCTCCTCGGCCGTGGTGCAGCTGATGGGTGCGGTGGGCCTCGCGCTGCTGCTGTTCGTTGCCGGTCGCGAAGCGCTGGCCGGGCGCTTGAGCGCAGGCGGTTTCGTCACCTTGATGATGGCGATGATGGCGATGATCCCGTCGCTGAAGCAGCTCACCAACGTGCAGAACATGCTGCAGAAGGGCATCGCTTCGGCCGAGCGCCTGTTCGGCGTGCTCGATGCCGACGAGGAGCGCGATACCGGTACGCAGGCGCTCGACCGCGCGCGCGGCGAACTCGAATTCCGCGACATCGACGCGCGGTATCCCGGTCAGAACGAACCTGCGCTACGCGGGATCCGTTTTGTCGCGAAGCCGGGCACCGTGACTGCGATCGTGGGCCGCTCCGGCAGCGGCAAATCCACGTTGATCAAGCTGATTCCGCGTTTCTACGAACCCGCGTCCGGTGAGATTCTGCTCGACGGACGCCCGCTGGCGGACTACGCGCTCGCAGATCTGCGCCGGCAGATCGCGCTGGTCGGACAGCAGGTGATGCTGTTCGATGGCAGCGTCGCCGCGAACGTGGCCTACGGCGAACTCGCCGACGCGCCGGGCGAAGGCGTGCGCCATGCGCTGGATGCCGCGAATGCCAGCGAATTCGTCGACAAGCTGTCCGAGGGCGCCGAAACCAGCATCGGCACCAAGGGTGGACGGCTCTCGG
>JANLSB010000085.1:0-2520 GCA_031362125.1 Lysobacterales bacterium
CGACGCATGCTGACCCTCCACGCGCTGCGCGTTCGATCGTCCATAACCATTCTTCGATTGCTGCTGGATGCCATCGAACACTACGGCAAGCCCAAAGCAGTTCGCACCGACAACGAAACCATCTTCACGTCCTGGGTCTTCGCCTTCGCCCTGCAATGGCTGGGGATTCGTCACCAGCGAACGCTGCCGCACTGCCCGTGGATGAATGGCCGGATCGAACGGGCTTGGTCCACGTTCAAGCAAGTGCTGCGGGTGTGCCAGATTCCAGACGACATCGCATTGCAGGCCACGTTGAACCTGCTGCGCGAGGTTTACAACCAGCGGCGACCGCATCAATCGCTCAGTGGTTACACGCCCAATGAAGCGTGGAAAATTCTGATCGAGAAAAAGCGAAAGCCCAAGCCACGCGATCAAACGCGACGACGATAGTCGGCAGCGACAAGGTGGCGGGAATGATCGGACAGGCACTGTCCGCGATCACGCTCGGATTCACGGCCCGAAATGGCGGAAAGATCGCCATTTCGGGACTGGCTCGACGGCGGCACGATAGTCAGCGTGTTGTCAAAGAGCGAATTCGCGAGCGTAAACGGTCAATTTTCCGCCGTCGCAGGGCGCCAGAACGGCGTTGCGGACGCCGACAACACACCGCGATCACGCTCGGGTTCACGGCCGGAAATGGCGAAAAGATCGCCGTCTTCGGGTTGCTTCGACGGCGACCTGATGGTCGGCGGGTTGTCCAAGAGCGATTCTCGGGGGTGAAATCTGGCTTTTTACAGCCGCCGAAAGGCTCGCGAGATGCCTTGCGGACAGCGGACAACACACCGCGCAGCCTTTCGCATTAGAAATAGTGGGCCAGTTCCAGCTGCACGTAGTCATCCTGCCGGAAGCCGTACAAGGGGTCCGATGGGATGGAATTCGCGAAGAAGCGCGATTCCAGCGACAGCTTCCAGCCGTCGCCCAGACGCCGCCCCGCCTCGATGCTGCCGAACACCGCGTGGGACTGACGATCGACGATCAGACCGACCAGGATATCGGTGCTCTGCACGTCGTTGAACGCAATGCGGCTGCCGACAAAAACATCGTCCTGAAAGGCGGAATAGTTTTTCGGCCGCAGGCCGCGCAAGGCCATCGCTTCGGCGGGCGTGAAGCCTGCGCCGTCCTGGATCCGCTGCTGCGCCAGCGCCTGCAGCGAATCCGGCGCCAGTTCGCCGCGCGAGTCGTACAGGTACTCGGCGAGCATGCCGACGTCGATCGTCGTGCCGAAGACGCCGACCAGGGTGTATTCGAAACCACCGACGGCGGCGGTGAACTGCTCGAAGTCGCTGACGCGACGGATGCCCTCAAGCTTCAAGGCCCAGCCATTGACGTTCGCTTGGAGGTCCAGGCCCAGCTGCGTGATCTGGTCGTACTGCGGCACCAGACGGGCCTGCGGAAAGTGCAGCAGCGGCTGGCAGCCCGGGGGGCAACCCTGCGGCAACCTGGCTTGCAGCGGCCCGGGCTCGACCAGCAGGCGCGGATCGCGATTGGTGCCGCGGAAGTAAGACAGGCCGATGTCGAACGCGCCGACCGTTCCGAACCAGCGCAGCGCCCCGTCCACATGATGCTCCTTGCGGTCGGACTCGTAGCGCGCATCGTCGGTGTCGACCCACGGCTGCGGACGCAGCCGGCCCTCGACGCCGGGGAACGTGCGCTCGCGGAAATACGGCAGCACGAAGATATCGAACGTGCCCCAGTCCGCGGTGATCAGCGCGAGATTGGCCATCGGCTGGCCCAGCTTGTCCTCGCCATCGAAGTTCTCGACGAAATCGTCCTGGTTGATGACGTCGACCAGATGCTGCGATTCGGTCACGCCCCAGAACACGCGGCGGACGCCCAGGCGCAGCTCATAGGCCTGGCCCGTCTTGCGCCAGTACAGTTCGCGCAGGTCGGCGTGGCCGCGCTCCTCGTCGCGTTCGTCCAGACGGCCGAAAGGCGTGAACGTGACACTCTGCTTGCCGCCGGCCCACTCGGCATAAAACTCCGGCTCGACGGAGATTGCCAGGGTCGTGCCGCGCTGCTGCCGGGCATCGACGCCGTCGTGGAAGAAAGTCAGCGTCTGCGCGGCGGCGCTGCCGCCGAGCTTGTAGCTGAGGCCTGGCGGGTCCGCGGTCGCCGCGCTGCCGCCGAGCTTGTAGCTGAGGCCTGGCGGGTCCGCGGTGGCCGCGCTGCCGCCGAGCTTGTAGCTGAGGCCTGGCGGGTCCGCGGTGACCGCGCTGCCGCCGAGCTTGTAGCTGAGGCCTGGCGGGTCCGCAGTGGCCGCGCTGCCGCCGAGCTTGTAGCTGAGGCCTGGCGGGTCCGCGGTGGCCGCGCCGCAGCTCAGCGCCAGCGCCACGGCCAACGCCGTCCGGGGCCCTGCCCCGGGACCCGTCCGCCCGCATCCTGGCTCATTCATGCCGCTCATCCGCTATTTCGATTGTCACAGGGAGTCCGTGCCTCTTGGCGTATTTTTCGGCAGCAGCGCCGGCTTGGGCCGGCTCTCGA
>JANLSB010000096.1:0-1767 GCA_031362125.1 Lysobacterales bacterium
CCAACGTCTGAGCGGCCCCTTGGGCATCGCGACCGCACTGTCGGCCTTGGCATTCGTCGCCGTCGGTGGTTACCTGTTCTGGAACACCAATATCCGCAACGAGTATCTGTCTCCGGACGAAACGCTCGATCTGCAGGCCAAATACGAGCGCGAATACAAACAGTACAAAAATCTCCAGCAGCCGAAGATCATCGCGACCGAGATCGAGGTCGATCTGCGCCCCGAAATCCAGACCATGCGCGCCAGCGGGACCTATCGTGTGCGGAATCCGTACGCGAAGCCGATCACCGACCTGCACATCGGCATGGGCGACGACAAGTCTCTGATCAGCATCGAGATGGGCGGCGCGGAGATGATCAAGCACGACGAGGCGTTGGGCTATCGCATCTATCGGTTGAAATCACCGATCCTGCCCGGCGCCGAGCGCGTCATCTCGTTCAAGGTCGAACTGGCGCCGAACGGCATCACCAACGGCACCGCGCAAACCCAGATCGTCGACAACGGAACGTTCTTCAACAGCCAGTCCTTCCCGACGTTCGGCTACAACGACAACGCCGAAATCCAGGATCGCAACGAGCGCCGCAAGCGCAAGCTCGGCGAGCCGCGGCGCATGCCGAAGCTGGAGGATCAGGCCGCACGCGCCAACACCTACCTGACCGACGACGCCGACTGGATCGATTTCAAGACCACCATCTGCACCGCGCCGGATCAGATCGCGCTGTCGCCCGGTTATCTGCAGAAGGAGTTCGTGCGCGACGGCCGCCGTTGCTTCAGCTACGCGATGGACCGGCCGATGCTGAGCTTCTATTCCTATCTGTCGGCGCGCTGGCAGGTGAAAAAGGGCAAATACAAGGACATCCCGATCGAGATCTACTACGACGCAAAACATCCCTACAACGTCGATCGCATGATTGAAGCGGTACAGAAGTCGCTGGCCTATTACGAGACCAATTTCACGCCGTACCAGCACCGCCAGGTGCGCATCATCGAGTTCCCGGGTTACGCCAGTTTCGCGCAGTCGTTCGCCAACACCATTCCGTATTCGGAATCGGTCGGCTTCATCGCCGATCTGCGCGACAAGAATGCGGTCGACTACGTGTTCTACATCACCGCGCACGAAATCGCGCATCAGTGGTGGGCGCATCAGGTGATCGGCGCCAACGTGCAGGGCGCCACCGTGCTGTCGGAATCGCTGTCGCAGTATTCGGCGCTGATGGTGATGGAGAAGGAGTATGGCCGCGGCAAGATGCGGCGGTTCCTGAAGTACGAGCTGGACAACTATCTGTCCGGTCGCGGCGGCGAAGTGATCGAAGAACTGCCGCTTTACCGGGTCGAGAACCAGCCCTACATCCACTATCGCAAGGCATCGCTGGTGTTCTACCGGCTGCGGGATGAGATCGGCGAGGACGCGTTGAACCGCGCGCTGAAGAAATTCCTGCAGGACAAGGGCTATCAGCAGCCGCCCTATGCGACATCGGCCGAATTGCTGGATTACATCCGGGCCGAGGCCGGTCCGGATCACGATGCGTTGATCGCCGATCTGTTCGAGAAGATCAGCTTCTACGACAACCGGGTCGAAACGGCGACCGCGAAGAAGCGCGCCGACGGCAAGTATGAGGTCGTGCTCGATCTGCACGCCGCCAAGCTCTACGCCGATGGCAAGGGCAAGGAGACGCCGGGCAAGCTCGATGACTGGGTCGAAGTGGGCGTGTTCGCGCGCGGCCCCTCGGGGAAGGAAGCCGACGAAAAAGTGCTGTATCTCAAGCG
>JANLSB010000131.1:0-2691 GCA_031362125.1 Lysobacterales bacterium
GACAGCCAGGCCAAGGCGCTCAGCTACGTGCCGCTGCCGCCCGCACTGGTCAAGCAGATCGAGGCTTACTGGGCCAAGAACATGGCCTATTGATCCAGCCGCAGCTCTTGTGGCGCGCGATCAAGCACCAAGACGGGCCTGCGGGCCCGTCTTCCATTTATGACAGACGTATTGCAACAGGCGCACCGACCGATGTCCGATCGCAACAGAGCGTTTTTACGAAATCCGCATCGCTGTCATACTTCAGTCACACAAAAATCATCTGATAAGCAACCTTCTGCAGGCCCGCTGCGAAGACTTCATTACCGCGCCTCTACCCGGACCCCGGCCCAGCGATGAGCACCGCAGACCTCGCACTATCCGGCCCTTCCAGCCGAAATCGTAAAGACGCCCGCAACGACCGCCTATTCAGATGGACAATCGGCATCGTCGCCGTGTTCGTGCTGGTCACGCTGGCGGGGGCCGCGCTATCCATGCTCTGGGGCGGCCGCAGCGTACTCGCTGCGCAGGGCCTCGACTTCTTCTTCTCCGCCGACTGGAACCCGGTCGAGAACAAATACGGCGCGCTGGTGCCGATCTACGGCACCATCGTCACGGCGGTGATCGCGATGATCATCGCGGTCCCCGTCAGCTTCGGCATCGCTTTCTTCCTGACCGAAGTCGCGCCGCGCTGGCTGCGCACGCCGGTCGGCACCGCGATCGAACTGCTCGCCGGGATACCGTCCATCATCTACGGCATGTGGGGTTTCTTCATCCTGATGCCGGTGATGCGCGAAGACATCATTCCCTGGCTCAACGACAACATCGGCCCCCTGCCGATCATCGGCCCGCTGTTCCAAGGCCCGGCGATCGGCGCCGGCATGCTCGTCTCCGGCCTGGTGCTGGCGATCATGGTGATCCCGTTCATCTCGTCGGTGATGCGCGAAGTCTTCCTGACCGTGCCTGGCCGCCTGAAAGAGTCGGCCTACGCGCTCGGCTCCACGCGCTGGGAAGTGGCCTGGGACATCGTCCTGCCCTACACGCGTTCTGCGGTCATCGGCGGCGTCTTCCTTGGGCTGGGCCGTGCGCTCGGCGAAACCATGGCGGTGGCCTTCGTCATCGGCAACAACGTCCAGTTCACCAAGTCGCTGCTCGAACCCAGCACTACCATCGCTGCGCTGATCGCCAACGATTTCGGCGAAGCGACGGCGGAGTATCGCGCCGCTCTGCTGTTGCTCGGTTTCGTGCTGTTCCTGGTGACTTTCGTAGTGCTGGCGATCGCGCGTCTGATGCTGATGCAACTCGCACGCAAGGAGGGCAACTGATGAGCGTCGCGAACACCATCGCTCCGGCCCAGAAAGCGCTCTACCGCCGCCGCAAGCTCGCCAATGCGGTGGCCATCGGTTTGGCGTGTGCCGCCGCGCTGTTCGGTCTGGCGTTCCTGGGTTGGATCCTCTGGACCCTGGTCGCGAAGGGCTTCGCCGGACTCAGCCTGGCCCTGTTCACCCAGGACCAGCCGGCGCCGTTGGATCCGGGCGGGCTTCGCAACGCCTTCGTCGGCAGCCTCCTGATGTGCGGCATGGGGATCCTGATCGGCACGCCGCTGGGCATCGCCGCCGGCACCTGGCTGGCCGAATACGGCAACAGAACCAAGCTCGGCACCATGGTCCGCTTCGTCAACGACATTCTGCTGTCGGCACCGTCGATCGTGCTCGGCCTGTTCGTGTACGCAGTGTTCGTGATGTACGTCAGCGACGGCCGCTTTTCGGCCATCTCCGGCGCCATCGCCCTCGCCTTCATCGTGCTGCCGGTAGTGGTGCGCACCACCGACGAAATGCTTCGCCTGGTGCCCTCGCAGATGCGCGAAGCAGCGCTTTCGTTGGGCGTACCGCAGTGGAAAGTGACTGTGCAGGTGCTGTACCGCTCGGCGCTGCCGGGCATCGTCACCGGAATTCTGCTCGCGCTGGCGCGTATCTCCGGCGAAACCGCACCGCTGCTGTTCACCGCATTCGGCAACGGCTATCTCAGCTTCGATGTGAGCAGCGAGATGTCGGCGGTTCCGCTGGTAATGTTCCGGTTCGCGGGCAGCGGCTTCGAGAACTGGGAGCAGATCGCGTGGGCCGGTGCGATGGTGCTGACGATGTTCGTACTCGCGGTCAGTCTGATCGCACGCACCATCCTGCTTCGCAACAAGATCTCCAATGACTGATCACGCACGGGCCAATGCCATGACAACGACTCCTACGACGGCCGCCGCCAGCGCCGATGCCCGCGACACTTCGGCCCAGCAACCCAATACGCATCGCATCGTCACCGCACAGCGCGACGCGGCGCCCGCCGCGCCGGTCAAACTGAGCGCGAAGCATCTGGATTTCTACTACGACAAGTTCCTTGCGCTGAAGAAAATCGATCTGGATATCCCTGAGAAACGCGTCACCGCGCTGATCGGCCCGTCCGGCTGCGGCAAGTCCACGCTGCTGCGCATCTTCAACCGCATTTACGCGCTGTATCCGAAAATGACCGCCGTCGGCGAAGTGCTGTTGGACGGCGAGAACATCCTCGACCCGAAGTATCCAATGAACCGGCTGCGCAGCAAGGTCGGCATGGTGTTCCAGAAGCCGGTGCCGTTCCCGATGTCGATCTACGACAACATCGCCTACGGTATCAAACACTACGAGCGTCTGAATCGCGCCGATATGGACATCCGCGTCG
>JANLSB010000168.1:0-5140 GCA_031362125.1 Lysobacterales bacterium
TCTGTTTCGCACTGCGGCCGCGCGCCCAGAGCCACAGACCCGACAAGCCCAGCAGGATCATGCTGATCGCGAAGCTATTGCTGAGGATGAGCCAGCCGGTGCCGCCGCTGTAGGCTTTGTGCAGGCGGTTGAGTGCGGCGAGCGTGCTGTGACTCGATCGTTTCAATTCGGCGGTGTCGTCGCCGACCTTGTACTCCAGGGCCCAACCCTCGCTGGCGGTGCCGCCGGTGAGTGTCCAGCGCTGCGGGCTTTTCGCCGGTTCGCCCGGCGGTGGTTTGCGGATGATCTGCGCGTCCAGTCCTTCGGATTCGTCCAGCCACAGCGACAGCGCTTCCGCGCTCTTGCGTGCATCTACAGGCACCGCCAGTTCGCGCTTGCCGAGCTCTTCGCTGTCGCCTTGCGGCCAGGCACCGTCGCCGAAGCGGTGGGTCATGACCAACCCGGTAGTGCCGTAGAGCACCGCCGCCAGCGCGCCCCATGCGCCGACCCAAAGATGCAATTGCCGAATCCAGTTATGGAGGGAAGCGCGGGGACGGCCTGCGGCGGGGGAGGCGATGGATGCGGACATGGGGCGGCTGGCTGCGATGTCGTGGAGTGGGAAGTCGTGCGATCGGCGCGATCAGAACTTGAAGTTCAGCGTCACATAGGCCGAACGCGGCGCGCCGGTGGTGATGTTGTTGTCGGTCTGCGCCGACGGGTAATACACCTTGTCGAACAGGTTCTCGACATTGAGCTGCGCCGAGAAGCGGTCGTTGAATGTGTAGTACACCGCACCGTCGTAGCGGGCGTAGCTTTTCAGCGTGATCGCATTGCTGATCGTGGCGTAGGACTCGCTGCGATAGGTGGCCCCGAGCGCGACGCCCCAGCGGTCGCTGACATCGTAGCGGTTCCACACGCCGAGCGAAGTTTCCGGCGTTTGCGCCAACACCCTGCCGGCCGGCGTGGTGCCGACGGTGCGCACGGTGCGCGCATCCAGCCACGCGTAGCTGCCGATGACCTGCCACTTTTCGGTGAGGTTGCCAGCCAGAGACAATTCAACGCCATCCACGCGCTGGCTGTCGCCTGCGAGCAGGATCAGACGGGTGGAATCGGTCGGGTCGGTGATCGCAGCGTTGCTGCGATCGAGGCGGAATGCGGCGGCTTCCGCGGTCAGACCCGTACGGATCTCCCATTTCGCGCCGATTTCGGTGTTCTTGAATTCTTCGGAATCCAGCGACTGGCTGTTGAAGGCGAGCGAGCCGAGCTGTTCGCCCGAACGCGGCAGATAGGTCACGCCGTAGCTGGCGTACAGCGACAGCTGTTCGACCGGCTTGAACACCACGCCCACGCGCGGCGACCAGAGCTTGTCCGACGACGACAATTGACGGCGGTCCGCAGCCACGCCCGTGCGCAGGTCGGTGAAGTCGACATCGAACTGGTCGTAGCGCAGGCCGACGATCGCCGACCACTTCGGCGAGAACTCGATCTGATCCTGCGCGTAGACCGCCGCGACTTTCGCGACGCCGGTGTTGTGGGCATCGCCGCTGCCGCCGACGCTGTTGTTGGTGTAAATCACGGTCGGCGAGACCGTCGGCGCCGTGAGCGGTACCGTGCAACCGGTCGGGCCGGTGAAGTTCCGGCACGGCGAGCCCGCGCCGAGCACGAACAATCCGCTGCGGCGCAGGTTGTCGGTTTCCTGGCGGCCGAATTCGATACCGGTCATGAACTTGTGTTCCACCGTGCCGGTGGTCGCTGAAAAAATCAGATCGGTCTGGTTGAACAGATTCTTGCGGCCGGTGTCCTGGTGGTAAGCCGAAAGCGCGACCGTGGTCGCGGCCGCATCGACAGTGCCGGGGAAGACGTTCTGATAGGTCTTGTCGTAGTCGGCGACACGGGTGCGGTTGCGCAGCACGGTACCGTCGCCAAAATCGTGTTCGATCAGCGCGCTGAAGGCATTGACCTCGGTATCGCTGTGGCTGGCGTCAGGATCGCCGAAGAAGGTATCGCGACCGGTTTCGACCGGGAAACGCGTGCCGTTGAACGCATTCGCATAGGAAGGAATGCCGCGGTCGGCGGTGCGCTCGTCGCGGAAGTATTCGTAGCCCAGCGTGATCAGCGTATTGTCGCCGGCACGGATCGCGGCGGTCGGATTGATGCCCTGACGCTTCAGCTCATAGCCGTCGCGGAAGCCTTCGGAATCCTCGTACACGCCGGTCACCCGGAACGCGAAGGCATCGCCGAAGGGATGTGCGTAATCGGCGGTCGCGCGGCGCTTCTGCCAGGAGCCGAACTGCAGGCCCAGATTCAGCGCTTCGCGCCAGTCGGCGGTCTTCGTCACCCGGTTCAGCAGCCCGCCAGGGCTGCCGCGGCCGAAGATCATCGCGTTCGGACCTTTGAAGGCCTCGATCCGCTCGATGTTGTAGGTGTCGCGGTAGTACTGCACGTCGTCGCGCATGCCGTCGACGAAGAAATCCGCCGTCGAACTGTTGCCCCGGAACACCAGCCCGTCGCGATTGCCTTCGCCTTGGGTGGTGTTGATGCCCGGCACGTAGCGCACGGCGTCGGCCATGCCCTGCACGCCCCGGTCGCGCATCTGCTGCTCGGTGACCACCGTGATCGCCTGCGGTACATCGCGCAACGGGGTATCAGTCTTTGTCGCGCTGGTGCTGCGCTCGGCCTGATAGGTGTTCAGACGTTGACCGCGCACGCGGATGGTGTCCAGATCAACCGCTTCTTTTTCAGCGGCGGGCATGTCCATGGCGTTGGCGGCATGGGCGGGTATGGCTGACAGGGCCAGCAGTGCGGTGCCGAGGGCGACGGTAAGAGGAGTTGGTCTCAGGAGGCGGGATGTCATCGGGATGGATTCGCATGGAGCGCCGCGGGGGTGGCGCGATGGAATCCATGTTAATGATAACCATTCGTAATTGCAATTGTTTCGCAAAGAAGACGGTTGATGAACCTGTGGGTAAGTCACTTATGCCGCTTGACCCTCCGCCCCCACCGCGTACGATGCCGCGACCCGTCTTCCGACAGCACGCCTTGAACACCGCCCGCCTCCTCCGTGCTGCAAAACGTGAATGCAATGGATACGTCGCGCCATGACGCTCTTGTTGGTCCGCCACGGACAGGCGAGCTACGGCGCCGCCGACTACGACAATCTCTCCGAGCGCGGGCAGCTGCAGTCGCGCCGGCTCGGCGAGTGGCTGGTGCGGGGCGGGCACCGGTTCGAGGCGGTGGTGGTGGGTGGGATGCGCCGGCATCGGCAGACCGCCGAAGGTGTGGCTGAGGCGTTCGCTGAGCAGGGCATGCCGTTACCCGAGCCGGTCGCCGATGAGGGATTCGCCGAGTTCGATCATGAGGCGGTGTTCGGCGCCTATCTGGCGCGCGATCCCAAGCATCCGATCGCCGTCGCCAGCCGCAGCGGCGATCCCCGCGATGTAGCGCCGATGCTGCGGGCCGCGCTGTTGGCCTGGGCAAACGATGAATTGCCTGGCCTGCCGGAGAGCTGGGCTGCGTTCGGCCAGCGCGTGCAGTCGGCGGGCGAACGGCTGGAAGCGCTGGCGGGCGACAGTGAAGCGCTGGTGCTGAGTTCCGGCGGGGTGATTTCGCGCCTGGCGCAGATCGCACTGGATGTGCCTGTGACGCGTGCTGTGGAGTTGAACCTGTCGTTGCGCAACACGGCGCTGTCGGAGTTCCATCCGCAGGGCGGCCGTCTGCGGATGAATTCCTGGAACGCGTTGCCGCATCTGCACGGCGCACGCGATTTGTGGACGTATTATTGACCGCGCCGACGCGCATGAAGGATCGAGACCCGATGAGTACTGAAGGCGCCGCCACGCTGTTCCCCTTTTCCGAACGCTCGCGCGAACTGCAGACCGCGGTCGCGCATTTCGTGGCCGGAAGAATCATTCCGGCGGAAGTCGCATTCCAGACGCATGCGGCCGATCCGCAGACGCGCTGGACCATTCCACCGCTGCTGGAATCGCTGAAGGCCGAGGCCAAAGCGCAGGGATTGTGGAACCTGTTCCTTCCCGATCCCGTTCTCGGCGCCGGTTTGAGCAATCTCGATTACGCACCGATCGCCGAACTGACCGGCCGCAGTCTGTACGCGCCGGAAATCTTCAACTGCAGCGCGCCGGATACCGGCAACATGGAAGTGCTGCTGCATTTCGCCACGCCGCAACAGCAGGTGCCGTGGTTGCCGCGATTGCTGGCCGGCGAGATCCGCTCGGCGTTCGCGATGACCGAGCCGGATGTCGCCAGCTCCGACGCCACCAATATCGCGCTGCCGATCGTGCGCGATGGAGACGAATTCGTCATCAACGGCCGCAAATGGTGGACGACCGGCGCCGGCGATCCGCGCTGCGAAATCCTGATCGTGATGGGGGTGACCGACCCCGACGCGCTGATGCACCGCCGCCAGTCTATGGTGCTGGTGCCGATGGACACTCCGGGCGTGCGCGTGCTGCGGCCATTGACCGTATTCGGCTACGACGATGCGCCGCACGGTCATGTCGAAATCGAGTTCACGGATGTGCGCGTACCGGTGGCGAACCTGCTGCGGGAATCCGGCAGCGGCTTCGAAATCGCGCAGGCTCGGCTGGGCCCGGGGCGGATCCATCACTGCATGCGCTTGATCGGCCTGGCGCAGCGTGCGCTGGAATCGATGATCGAGCGTGCGCGCAGCCGCGAAGCCTTCGGCCGGCCGCTGGGCGGACACGGTATGGCCCAGGAAGCGATCGCGCTGTCGCGCTGCGAGATCGAGCAGGCGCGTCTGCTCACCCTGCAGGCCGCTGCGGCGTTGGATGCGCACGGCAACAAGGGTGCGAAGGATCTGATCGGCATGATCAAGATCGTGGCGCCGCGAATGGCTTGTGCGGTCATCGACCGCGCGATGCAGATCCACGGCGGCGGCGGCCTGTCGCAGGATTATTTCCTGGCGCAGGCCTATGCCGGCGCGCGATCGCTGCGTCTGGCCGACGGTCCGGACGAAGTGCATATCGCGTCGTTGGCGCGTTCGATGTTGAAAGGCTGAGGTCGAACGCATGACGGCACATCTGCTCGATCTTCCCGCCGAATCGCTGGCGACCTACCTCGAAGCGAACGTCGCTGGCTTTCGCGGCCCGCTGATCGCGACCAAGTTCAAGGGCGGCCAGTCCAA
>JANLSB010000101.1:0-2314 GCA_031362125.1 Lysobacterales bacterium
ATTCGCTGTGGTCGAAGTAGTCGCGGTACTTCGCGCCTTCGTTCTCTTTGCCGACGACGACTTTCGCCCGCAGCACGCCTTTGGCCTGCAGCCACGCGCGCAGTTCGCCGACCAGCGCGGCATTCTCGCCGAAGCGCTCGATCAGGATCGCGCGTGCGCCGTCCAGCGCAGCGTTGGCATCGGCCACGCCCTTGTCCGCGTCGATGAAAGGTTTTGCGCGTTCTTCGGGCGCGATGGACGGATCGGCGAGGATCGCGTCGGCCAGCGGTTCAAGGCCCGCTTCGCGTGCGATCTGCGCCTTCGTGCGGCGTTTCTGCTTGTACGGCAGATACAGATCTTCCAGCCGCGACTTGGTGTCGGCGGCCAGCACATCGTCCAGCAGCGGCTTCGTCAGTTTTCCCTGCTCGGCGATCGACGCGAGGATCGCATCGCGGCGTTCCTCCATCTCGCGCAGATAGCTCAATCGCGATTCCAGATCGCGCAGCTGCGTGTCGTCGAGCCCGCCGGTCACTTCCTTGCGGTAGCGCGCGATGAACGGCACAGTCGCGCCACCGTCCAGCAGTTCGACCGCCGCGCGTACCTGCGCCGACTGCGCGACGATTTCGTCGGCGATGGTCTTGGCGATGACGGCCGCGATGCTGGCAGCTGAACGGACGGGCGCGGCGAGGCCGGCGAGAGATTCTGAGGACGGAACTGTGGTGTTGGACATCGGCACTTCGTGAGGCGGGGAGCGAATGGCGATTGTCCTCCCGTCGTTCGGTCAGTGGCAGACTGGCGTCTAAGTCCGTGATGTGGCAAGGCAAACAGGGCGTCTGGCTCGAAGTCAACGCTGTCGCAGCCTATGCGATCCGGCCAAGGCAGGGTATTGGCACGACGGGACGGGACAAACCGGTTTCTGGGCGTTACCATCCTGTCAGCGCCCAACCGCAAGACGCCCACGAGCGCATACCCATGGCACGCAGCGATCTTCTCATTTCTCTGGTTCGAGCCGCATCTAGCGGAGATCAGGCGACCGTGCGCTCTACGGCGGAAGCACTGGCTGCAGATGAGCGTGCCAAGAATCATCACATCCTTGCCGATCGCCTGCAGCGTGCGCTGTCGAGTGTTACCGTCAGCTCCAGCAGTTTGTCGGCTGCTCGTGAGGCCACGAACAATCAGGGGCGCGATGCGATTATCGAGGTGCAGCCTCAACTACGGCTGGACCAATTGTTGCTGCCATTACCCGTTAATGAAAGCGCGCGACAGTTAGTTGAAGAACATGCACGGGCCGATGTTCTCCGTTCCCATGGGTACGAGCCGCGGCATCGAGTTCTGCTTTCGGGCCCACCCGGCAATGGAAAAACTTCGTTTGCTGAAGGTATTGCAGAAGCGTTGGCGCTTCCGCTCTTCCTGGTGCGTTATGACGCACTCATCGGCAGTTATCTCGGTGAGACAAATGCCCGGCTTCGCAAATTGTTCGATTGCGTGCGGACACAGCCATGCGTGCTTTTTTTCGATGAGTTCGACGCCATCGGCAAAGAGCGTGGTGATACGCACGAAACCGGTGAAATCAAGCGAGTGGTATCCTTTCTGTTGATGCAGTTGGACCAATTGCCAAGCTACGTCATCATCATGGCTGCGACCAACCATGCTGAGTTGTTGGATCGTGCAGTGTGGCGACGCTTCCAGATGCGATTGTCGTTTCCAGCGCCAGATCAAAAATGTGTCGAGGTTCTGCTGGACCGGATCATGTCACGTTGGCCGGAAATGCCGGCGATACCGCTTGAAAAGCTGTCGGCCAAACTGGGTCCGTTGAACTACTCGGAAGTGGTGGACTTTTGTCAAAATGTCAGAAGGCGGCAAATCCTAGGACTGGGGGGGCTAGGGATTGATGAAGCGCTCAAGAGAGAGCTTGACCTGTGGTGTTCGCGCGTTCGGCCGGAGGCTCTAGATGGCCAGCGATCCGAACAAACCGCTGCTGAGGGTGGAGCCAAGAGTGCGGCCCGACCCTCGCGTCGGAAGGCCAAGCTTCCAACCAGGTCCTGATAGATTTTCGGTACAACAGCAAACTCAGAAATTTGGCCCGACATTTGACCGTTTACGCGATGCACTAGCCCGAGATTCTGGCGGGCTTAGCCTGCGCGGCGATCCTGTCGCGCTTGCTCCGGAGCGGTTGCTTGTGTTCGAACTACGCGGCGCAGTCGATGCATTCGCAGCAGCTGTCCGTCGTGTGCGGGGTCTTGAAATTGTCGAAGAAGAGACACTTCCTCAAGATGCGATTGACGCGGCGCCCGTTGCGTACTTGTTGGTGCCCGACATGGTTGCGCTGCGTCAG
>JANLSB010000239.1:0-2090 GCA_031362125.1 Lysobacterales bacterium
TACATGTGCCTCGGTTTTGGCTCTTCGCGCGAGCCCGGATCGAACAGGTACTGATCCAGCGCAGCCTGGGTGAGCTCCGGCGTCTTGAGCAGCGCCTTGTTCTGGTCGATCAGCTTGCTGTCGGGGCCGTACTGGTAGGCGATGTTCACGTCCTTGCCTGAATCCCTCGCGCTTTCCAGTGCCGGGATCACGCCGGGGGTCAGCAGCGAACGATCGTGCACGACGAACTTCTCGTGCTCGCGGTCGTACTGCAGCACATGCACATCGTTGATCAGCACGATGCGCCCGTGCGTCTCGCTCTTGTCCTCGATGCTGGCGTGCTCGATGTTCTTGTACGTGTCCTTTAGACCCTCCATGGATGCCTGGCGTGCCTCCACGGGTGCCTGGATCTTCTCCTTTACCCATTGCGCCATGTCTCTGAGCTGGGAGTCCCACTCCTCCTTGTGCGACCACGCCGCCAAATCCCGGGATCCGGGCTTGGTGGGATCGTGTTCGAACTTCGGGGCCTGCAGTTCGGGGAACTCGATGACGCCATTGCGCTTGCTGGCGACGAGTACGGGCTGGCTGTAGCTGTTGTCGTACACGCTGGCCGTATCGACCATGCTGAGGGCCGCCGGCAGCATGCCCATCGCGCGGTTGTAGCGTTCGACTATCTTCTCCGGGTCCACGGCATGACCGCCCTCATGCACCCGGTTCAGCACGCGCTGCTGGTTGATGAGCGAGCTTTCGGTGGTCACGAAGACCATGTCGACCTCGTAGCCCTTGTTGCGGGCCTCGTCGAACATCGCCAGCTTGCCCTGGGTCGACATGACGGTTTCGAAGGCGAAGTCGCCATGGCCGGCCAAGGCCTGCTTGCGCTGGTCGTCCGCCAGGATCGCGCCGAACGCATTGCGCAGGTCGGTGCGTTCCACGCCGTCGCGAAGATACCCGCCGATGTCGTCCTGCGTCAGCCGCTTCTCGAGCTTGGCGATCTGCGCGTACCAGGGCAGATCGGGCATGTTCGGTTCGATGGTCGCGGCGTAGCGGTTGCGCATCGCCGGGTCCGCGACCGGATTCTCGAGCGTCTTGGTGATGTCGTCGGCGTTGATGTAGTTGTGCGGGAATTCCTCGCTCTGCCGCAAACCTCTCGTCACGGTGCTCTTGCCGGAGCCGTTCGGGCCGGCCAGTACCACCATTTTCGGTTTCCCAGCCTCGTCCATGCCGTTGAACGCTTCCATGGCTCATGCCTCCTCTTCGATGGCTTCGATGCGGCCATCGGGATAACGCCTGCACCAGGCGCCGTCGATCTTCACGACTTGCGGCAGGCCCATGGCGTTGGCGTTGGCGATGGCCTCGCCGACCGCATCCGACATCAGTGCCTCGGCGCGTTCGCGGCCGATTTCATCGATCAATGATTTGCTCACGTTGTCCGCTCCTGTATTGATGGGGTCGCTGCCACCGGCTCCGGCTCGGAGGAGCGGGCACGCATGGCGGCAACAGACCGACTTTCCAGCCGCCTGCGCGCGTTGTCAATCGAATCTACGGGGGAATGGATGGGCAACGGATGGGCGGCGGAGCTCAATGCTTCCGCGGCTTCGCGCCCTTGGCCTCGAATACCTCCACCGCGAGGCTGAAACTGCGCTCGTCGCCGGCGTGCATCGCGCCGACGCCCACGACCTGTCGCGCGATCTCGTTGCCGCGTTCGTCGCGGATCACCAGGACGATGGAATACTCCCAAGGGTCGCCGCCTGCGGGGTGGCGGATGGTGCCTTCCACCTGCAGTGGGACCTGCGTCGGCTTGGCTGGATGCGTGTCGGAGTCGTAACGCAGGTAGTGCCTGCACGCAGGGCAGATCACCGCGCTTTCGAGGATCTTCGCCTTGCAGTGCGGGCACTCGCGGGTGGCGCCCGCAGTGCCCGGGCGATTGCTCATGATTCCTTGGCCGGCTCCGATTTGAGGTCCGGTTTGCCACTCGACTTCTGATGCTGGGTACCGCTGTTTTCCCAGCCGCAGTCGATATGGCCGCGGATCTTCGAGCCGGCGGCGACCGTGAGCGTACCGGCCTTGAGGTCGCCGATCACCACCGCCGTATCGAGCAGCTCGACCCGCGC
>JANLSB010000253.1:0-17212 GCA_031362125.1 Lysobacterales bacterium
CTGCAGGTCGCGGGCGGCGCGCTGGTGATTTCCGGGGTATTGCTGGTTACCGTAAGAAAAAGTCAACCAGAACAGATC
Source organism: Lysobacterales bacterium (assembly GCA_031362125.1). Classification (GTDB taxonomy): domain Bacteria; phylum Pseudomonadota; class Gammaproteobacteria; order Xanthomonadales; family Xanthomonadaceae; genus Lysobacter_I. The sequence continues at coordinate 79 of JANLSB010000253.1, forward strand.
GACACGCCCTATCTGACCGAAACCACGTCCGGCCTGACGTATGCGGTCGACCGCTTCAAGAACTGGGCGCACAGCGCGCACGTCACCCTGAAGCGCGGCGAGCGTTCGCGATTGGCCGATTACGCCTCCGAGGTGTTGTAATCACGGCATGACCCTGCCCGGTACGCGCGACGGCATCCTGATCCGCCCATTGGCGGCCAGGGATGTCGACGCGCTGTTCGCGACGGTGACGGCCTCTCTGCCCACGCTGTCGCAATGGCTGCCGTGGGCGAAGCAGGGCTATGCTCGCGGCGACAGTGCGACGTGGATCGCGCACTGCCAGCGCGCATGGAAGGCGCAGTCCGAATATCACTTCGGCATTTTCGATGCCGCATCGGAGCGCTTGCTGGGTGGCATCGGCTTCATCCACGTCAACCCGGTGCGCCGATGCGCCAACCTCGGATACTGGGTCGCCGACGCGGAGCGCGGTGGCGGCGTCGCTGTCGCTGCCGCAAAACTGGCCGCCGCGTGGGCATTCGAGCATCTCGCCCTGCACCGAATCGAAATCCTGGTCCAGCCCGAAAACACGGCCAGTCTGCGCGTAGCAGTGAAACTCGGTGCGGTCTGCGAAGGCATCGCCCGCAACGGCATCATCGTCGAAGGCGAGCCGCGCGAAGCCATCGTGCATTCGTTGGTGCCTGCCGATCTGCAGAACAGCGTCGATAGCTGATCCTGATGCGACACCTGAAATCGCCGCTGTCCGAGTTCGTGCCGAAAGCCTTCACCATGCTGCGCGCCGGATACGGGCTTGGCGACCTCCGCGCCGATGCCGTGGCCGGATTGACCGTCGCGATCATCGCGCTGCCGCTCGCGATGGCGCTGGCGATCGCCAGCGGAACCACACCTGAGAAAGGCCTGCATACGGCGATTATCGCCGGCTTCCTGATCTCCTTCCTCGGCGGCTCCAAAGTGCAGGTCGGCGGGCCGACGGCCGCATTCATCCCGGTGGTGTTCGCGGTGATCGCCAAATACGGTTACGGCGGACTGATCCTGTGCACTCTGCTGGCCGGGCTGATGCTGATCGCGGCGGGGCTGCTGCGGCTCGGCACACTGATGAAATACATGCCGCAGCCGGTGGTCACCGGCTTCACCGCCGGCATCGCGGTGAGCATCTTTTCCAGCCAGATCAAAGACGCGCTCGGCCTGCAGATGGGTCAAGTACCGGCGGACTTCATTCCGCGCTGGGTCGAATACGCAAAACACATCGCCACCACACAGCCCGCGGCGGTCGCGCTCACGCTGCTTGGGCTCGCCGCGATCGTTGCGCTGCGTCGCTGGCGCCCGGCGTGGCCTGGATTCCTGATCGCGCTGCTGCTGTGCACACTGATCTGCTCGGGTTTCGCGCTGCCTGCGGAAACCATCGGCAGCAAGTTCGGTGGGTTGCCGTCGGCGCTGCCGAGTTTCGACTTCCCGCATATTCCGTTCGAACGCACCCGCGAGCTGCTGCCCAGCGCGTTCACCATCGCGTTCCTGGCCGGGGTCGAATCGCTGCTGTCGGCGGTCGTCGCCGACGGCATGACCGGCGGGCGGCACCGTTCAAACATGGAACTGATCGCACAGGGCGTAGCCAACACCGCATCGGCGCTGTTCGGCGGCCTGCCCGCCACCGGTGCGATCGCGCGCACCGCCACCAACATCCGCGCCGGCGCGCGCACGCCGGTCGCCGGCATGCTGCATGCCGGCTTCATGCTGGTGTTCATGCTGCTGCTGGCGCCGCTGATGCGCTATGTGCCGCTGGCCGGGCTGGCGGCGATTCTGCTGATCGTGGCCTGGAACATCAGCGAGGTCGAAGCCTTCCGCCACACGCTCACGGCGCCGAAAGGCGACCGCCTCGTGCTGCTGCTGACCTTCTTCCTCACCGTATTTTTCGACCTGACCCTGGCGATCGAAGCCGGGGTGGTGGTCGCCGCTTTCGTCTTCATGTTCCGCATGGCCGAGGCGGTGGAGATCGAATCCGGCAGCCTGTCGGACGACGATGAGTCCGGTGCCGAATCCGACCAGCGCGCGCGGCTGCCCGAGGGCGTTGAAGCGTTCCAGATCAGCGGCCCTCTGTTTTTTGGTGCCGCCAGCCGCTTGGACGATCTGCTCGATCAGTTCCTGGTCGCGCCCAAGGTGTTCATTCTGCGGATGCGCCTGGTGCCGGTGATCGATGCCAGCGGTATGCACGCGCTGGAAGCGCTGCTGGAGCGCTGCCAGCGCCGCGGCATCACCGTGATCCTCTCGGGCCTGCAGCCGGAACCGCGGCGGGTGTTCGCGCGGATGCATCTGCATCCACACGAAGGCGCACTGCACATCGTGACGAACTTCGACGCCGCACTGTCGCTGTCCAGTGAACTGATCGCAGGAACCGCCGGCAGCGATCTGGCGTCGTAAGCGGTTTGCCGAACGCCCAGGCCTCGGCAAACCCTATCGCCGTTGGCCCGACACACCCTGTCGATATTGACAGGTGCCGACCGCCGTCGCAGATGCGACTTTGACCGGCTCGCATCTTCGGTCAGAATCGACACATGCCCAATTCCACACCTCCCGTATCCGCCCTCAGCATCGCCGGTTCCGACTCCGGCGGCGGCGCAGGGATCCAGGCCGATCTCAAGACCTTCGCCGCGCACCGGGTACATGGACTGTGTGCGATCGCTGCGCTCACCGCGCAGCACACACGCGGCGTGACTTCCGTGGAAGTTCCGCCACCTGCGTTCCTGCGCGCCCAGATTGACGCGTGCTTCGACGACTTCGACATCCAGGCGGTGAAAATCGGCATGCTCGCCAACGCCGACATGATCCAGGCCGTGGTCAAGGCGCTCGACCAGTACTGCCCGCCACATATCGTGCTCGACCCGGTGATGGTCGCCACATCAGGCGCCCAGTTGCTCGCCAACAGCGCGATCGAGGTGATGCGCAAGCGTTTGCTGCCGATGGCCACGGTGATCACCCCGAACCTGCCGGAGGCGGAACTCCTGCTCGGCCGCCCCATCCCGGACCTCGCGGCGATGCGCGAGGCCTGCGACGCCCTCCTCGATCTCGGCGCCGGCGCGGTGTTGCTCAAGGGCGGGCATCTCGCCGGCGGCGGTGAGGTGGTCGATCTGTTCGCGGCCCGGCGCGAGAGCGGCGGCCGTCTTCACCGCGAGATCCGCCACCCGCGGCTCGATCTGGACGCACACGGGACCGGCTGTACCCTCGCCGCAGCCATCGCCGCGCAGCTTGCACTGGGCCTGCCGCTGCTGGACGCCTGCATCGCCGCCACGGACTACGTTCATCGCGCCCTGAAACTGGGCACCCGCCCGGGACGCAGCCGGATTCTGGTGCTGGACCATTTCGGCGCCGCAGAACGCACTTGAGCGAAGCGCCCGTCGACCCCGAAATGCCCGTCGAGGGCGACGGCTTCGAGATCGAAGACGGGCACGGGCACCATTTCCGTCTACTGATGCGCGCACCTGAAACGCCGCTCGCGACGCTGCTGTGGCTGCCGGCGCTGGGCGTCGCCGCGCGGCACTACCTGCCTTTCGCCGAAGCGCTGGCGGCGCGGGGCATCGCCGTCTTCGTGCACGAATGGCGCGGTCACGGCTCCAGCAGCCTGCGCGCGGGCCGCACGGCGGACTGGGGCTATCGCGAGCTGCTCGAATACGATCTGCCGGCGAGTACACGCGCCGTCCACGAACGATTTTCGTCGTTGCCGAAGATCGTCGGCGGCCACAGTCTCGGCGGGCAGCTGGCCGCTTGCCTGCTCGCGCTGAGGCCGGATGCAGCGCAACGGCTGTGGCTGGTCGCCACCGGTGCGCCCTTCTGGCGCATCTTTCCGCACCCACGCGGCTGGCTGCTGCCGCTGGCGTATCGGTTCCTGGCGTGGCTGGCCGACCGCAACGGCTCGCTGCCCGGGCGCAGCATAGGATTCGGCGGCAGGGAAGCGCGCGGCGTGATACGTGACTGGACGCGTAGCGGTCTGAGCGGCCGTTACGCCGGCAAAGACATGGCGGCCGATCTGGAAACCACGCTGACGGGCGTCCGCGCCGAGGTGGACGCTGTGCTGTTCACCGACGACTGGCTGGTGCCGGTGGCGTCGCTGCGATTCCTGACCGGGAAAATGCGACCCGCCGCTATTCGCGTCGAAACGCTCGACGCAGCACAGCTCGGCAATCGCTCCGATCACTTTCGCTCCGATCACTTTCGCGCCGATCACTTCAGCTGGATGAAGCTGCCCGATGCGGTCGCGGCCGCGCTCGTCCGCGCGCTTCAGGCCTCGCCGTAGCCGTCGGGATTCATCGACTGCCAGCGCCACGCATCCCGGCACATCGCATCGACATCACGCTCGGCGCGCCAGCCCAGCAAACGCTCGGCGCGCGACGGGTCGGCGTAGACCTCGGCGACATCGCCGGTGCGGCGATCGACGATACGGTAGGCAATCTCGCGTTCGCTGGCGGCTTCGAATGCACGCAGCAGCTGCAGCACGCTGATGCCGCGGCCGACACCGAGATTCAGCGGCAGATGGCCGCGGACGCCTTCGAGCTTTTCCAGTGCTTTCACGTGCGCCTGGGCCAGATCCATCACGTGGATGTAATCGCGCACGCCCGTACCGTCGACCGTGGGCCAGTCGCCGCCGTAGATCTGCAGGCGCTCGCGTTTGCCGGCGGCGACCTGACAGATATAGGGCATCAGATTGTTCGGCACGCCGTTCGGGGCCTCGCCGATGAGGCCCGACGGATGCGCGCCGACCGGGTTGAAATAGCGCAGGCTGATCGCCTGGAACGCCGGATCTGCGGCGCAGACATCGCCAATGAGCTGCTCCATCACCAGCTTGGTGCGGCCGTAGGGATTGGTCGACGACAGCGGTGCGTCCTCGTTGATAGGCACCGACTGCGGCTCTCCGTAGACCGTGGCCGACGAGCTGAAGACCAGACGCCCGACATCGGCCGCACGCATCGCCTTCAGCAGCGTGATGGTGCCGGAGATGTTGTTATCGAAGTAATCCAGCGGCCGCTCGCAGGACTCGCCAACCGCCTTGAGCGCGGCGAAGTGGATGACGGCATCGAAGCGCTGCCCGGCGAACAGCACAGCAAGCGCGGCGGCGTCGCGCACATCCACGCGATGCGCCTCGGGCGCGCGCCCGGTCAGGCGCTCAAGCCGTGCCAGAACCTCCGGTGCACTGTTGCAGAAGTTGTCGGCGATGACCGCCTGATGGCCCCGCTCGGCCAATGCCAGGCAGGTATGACTTCCGATGTAGCCGGCACCGCCGCAGACCAGAACGCGCATAGGAAAGGTTTCGAAAAAGTAGGGGTAAGCGCAGCAAGGGAACGCCAGCAAGCCGTGAAACGGAAAATCGCGAGTCGTCATGGCCGCACGACCACGCTTTCAACGTCCACACCTCGGGCGCCTGGGGCCAGCGCCGAAGACTACCAGAGCATGTCGCGCGACGCCCCATCCGCCGTGCGGGCGGCGCCATCGGTATGGCTGGTAAACTTCCCTCCGACCACTCACTGGAATTCCGCACGATGCAGGCCGCACTCCCCGCCCAAGACGACATCCGTATCGCCATCCTTGGTCTGGGCTATGTCGGCCTGCCGCTGGCCGCTGCCTTCGGCAAACGCTACCCGGTGGTCGGTTTCGACATCGATGCCAAGCGCATCGCCGAGCTCGGCCAGGGCCACGATCACACCCTCGAAGTTTCCGCGGACGAGCTGCGCGCTTCCAACCAACTGCGCTTCAGCTGCGACCCGGCGGATCTGGTCGGCTGCAATGTCTTCATCGTCACCGTGCCCACGCCGATCGACGAATACAAGCGTCCCGATCTGCGGCCGCTCGAATCCGCCAGCCGCACCGTCGGTCGCGCGATCCGCCCGGGCGGCATCGCCATCTACGAATCCACCGTCTATCCCGGCGCGACCGAAGAAGTCTGCGTACCGATCGTCGAGCGCGAATCTGGATTGAAATTCAATCAGGACTTCTACGCCGGCTACAGCCCGGAGCGGATCAATCCGGGCGACAAGCAGCACCGGCTGGAAACCATCATGAAGGTCACCTCCGGCTCCACGCCGGAAACCGCCGATGTGGTCGACGCGCTGTACGCCAGCGTCATCCACGCCGGCACCCACAAGACTTCGAGCATCCGCGTCGCCGAATCGGCCAAGGTCATCGAGAACATCCAGCGCGACGTGAACATCGCGCTGATCAACGAACTGGCGCTGATCTTCCACCGTCTCGGCATCGACACCCACGAGGTGCTGGCCGCGTCGGGAACCAAGTGGAACTTCCTGCCGTTCAAGCCCGGCCTGGTCGGCGGCCACTGCATCGGCGTCGATCCGTACTACCTCACCCACAAGGCGCAGCAGATCGGTTACCACCCCGACGTGATCCTCGCTGGCCGCCGGATCAACGATGGCATGGGCCAGCACGTCGCCCAGTGCACGATCAAAGCGATGACCCAGCGCGGGCTGCCCACCGCCAACGCGAAGATTCTGGTGCTTGGCCTCGCGTTCAAGGAAAACTGTCCCGACCTGCGCAACACCCGCGTGGTCGATATTCTTGCGGAACTGGGCAGCTACCACGCACAGGTCGACGTGTACGACCCGTGGGTGGACGCCGCGCTCGCGCACGAGGAATACGGCATCATCATGACCGAACAGCCGCAGGCCGGCGCCTACGACGCGGTGATCCTCGCGGTCTCGCATCGCGAATTCGCCGAACTCGGCGTCGAAGGCATCCGCCGTTTCGGCAAACCCAACAGCGTGCTCTACGATGTGAAAGCGGTGTTGCCGCGCGATGCCGTCGATGGCCGACTGTAAGGATCAAAGGCGAAACAAATGCGCATCCTCGTCACCGGCGCCGCCGGCTTCATCGGCTCCACACTCAGCCACAGCCTGCTCGCGCGCGGCGACGAGGTGCTGGGTTACGACAACCTCAACGCCTACTACGACCCGACGCTCAAAGAAGCGCGCCTCGCGCTGCTGACGCCGAAAGCCGGCTTCTCGTTCGTCAAAGGTTCGCTGGAAGACCGCGTGACGCTGGAAGCCGCGTTCGACGCCTTCAAGCCCGACCGCGTGGTCAACCTCGCCGCGCAGGCCGGCGTGCGCTATTCACTGGAGAATCCGCACGCCTACATCGACAGCAATATCGTCGGCTTCCTCAACATCCTCGAGGCCTGCCGTCATCGCCGGATCGAACATCTGGTCTACGCGTCGTCCAGTTCGGTCTACGGCTCGAACCGCAAACTGCCGTTTGCGGTCGAAGACAGCGTCGACCATCCGGTGAGCCTCTACGCCGCCAGCAAAAAAGCCAACGAACTCATGGCACACACCTACAGCCATCTGTTCAACCTGCCGACCACCGGCCTGCGCTTCTTCACCGTCTACGGCCCTTGGGGCCGCCCGGACATGGCGCTGTTCCTGTTCACGCGCAAAATGCTGGCCGGCGAGCCCATCGACGTGTTCAACCACGGCAAGCACAGCCGCGACTTCACCTATGTCGACGACATCGTCGACGGGGTGATCCGCAGCCTCGACCACGTGCCCGGCCCCGATCCGAAACACGACCCGCTGAACCCGAGCCCGGCCACCTCGTCCGCGCCCTACCGCGTCTACAACATCGGCAACAACAGCCCGGTCGAACTGCTGCGCTACATCGAAGTGCTGGAAGAGTGTCTGGGGCGCAAAGCCGAGAAGAATCTGCTGCCGCTGCAGCCCGGCGATGTGCCGGACACGTACGCAGACGTCAGCGCGCTTGCGCGAGATACCGGATATGCGCCGGCGACATCGGTGGAGGTGGGGGTGAAGAAATTCGTCGAGTGGTATCGCGGGTTTTATCGGGTTTGATGCAGTCTCGGCGCCGTTCCGCACCAGAAACGAATCGAATCGCACACATCTTCATGCACGACCCGAAATTCGATGTGAACGAATTCCGCTATCGAAGATTGACTGTTCGATGTTTTCCCCAGGGGATCGGACCGATGTTTGATAGCGCCAGCCACCCGTGCCGCAATGCTATCAACGCAATGATTCTGATCGCGGCCATCTCGCTGCTCGCCGGCTGTAAACGACCCTCCGATCCGATTCCGGAATTGTCCTCGCGTCCCTTGTACTCCAAGATCTTCGAACAGATCGATCGGGCTGAGGCGAAAACGGATCCGGTCGAACGCTGCCTCAGCTTCCCGTCACCGCCCCATTTACACTGGCCGGAACAACTGATCCGCGTGTTGTGCGCCGACCTGTTCACGCCTGTCATGCAAGCGGACGACATCAAGGTGCTGATCGATCGCGGCGACTGGAAAGCACTGCACGACCGCTATTCCGGCTACCTCGAACGCCATTACTCCGGCGCAGATCCGGAAAAACTGCTCTACCGCGCCTTCCCGGAAAGAAGTTGGAAAAGCGCACAGGAAGCGGACAGATATACCCGGAAATGGGTTGCTGCAGCGCCGAACGACCCATTCGCGAACACAGCCCGCGGCGCCGTGCTTGTTTCAGCAGCTTGGAGGGCGCGCGGCAGCGGTTTTTACAGCGCAATTCCGGACTCGCAAAAACGGCAGACATACAAGCTCGCGCTCGAAGCGACCCTGCATCTGCGCAAAGCAATTGCTGCAGAACCCAAGCTGTTGCCTGCCTACTATCACCTGATCGATGCCTATGTGCTGGGAGGTAAGCCGGAATGGGTACCTGTCGCGATGCAGGCCGCGATCCAGCAGTCGCCGGACACCTATTACATCCGCAATGGAGCGGTGGAATATCTGCAGCAGAAATGGGGCGGCCGCCTGCGCGACATGGATGCGCTGATCGATGATTCGAAGCGCATTCTCAAGCGGAATCCGCGTCTGGCGATGATCAGGATCAACCGCAGCAGAGAACCTGGAGACCAGGAATCGGACCGGAAAAAATACAAGCTCGCATTGGCCTACTATCGCGAAGCGCTCGCGTTCGGGCCGGACCATGCCGCTCTGGTCAACGCAGCTTTCGTCGCGCCCAAGCTTGGGTACCACGTCGAACAGCTGATCTACCTCACCCAGGACATCCGTTTCAGCAAAGACCCGCGAGACTCGCTGATGGGAAGAGCGCTGATATGGGAATCGGACGGCGACTTCAAACGCGCCATGCGCGATTATGACGCCGCGAAAAAACTGTATCCACTGGACGCTGAAATCGACAAACGCATCTCGGCAGCCGAAAAGCGCGGAAAAGAGCTTCTTCGAAAATAGGCGCGCAGGCTGTTCTGAAATGAAACGCAGCGATACGACATGCGTCACGTCAGCAGGAACGCCAATGCGAGCCGATTGAATCGCTCGGCCTGCTCGAAATTCGAAACATGTCCAGCCTTATCCAGGATTTCCAGATGCGAGCCTTTCAGGACTCGATGCATGTCCTCTCCAACTTGAACAGGAATCGCTCTGTCTTCCCTGCCCCAGACCAGCAACGTCGGAACGCCCATACCACTCAAAAGGCTGATCTCATCACTCAATGTGTCGAAGAACCTGTTTCGCTGGATCTTCAGTCCGGCCTCGATACTTTTTTCGATCTTCTGCGGTCGCGTCACGTTCTCGAAATAAGAATCGGTGACGAGAGCCCTGTCATGGATGAAGACATCCTTGAGCGCCGTCCTGCGAAACACATCGGTTTTCATGCCGAGAAAGAATTCTCCGATCATCGGCAGATTGAAGAATTTCGCCATCGCAGGCAAAGGATTGGGTAGCCCGGCCGCCGATACCATTACCAGCTTGTTCACGCGCTTCCGGCTCTGGACGCAGAATTTGATCGCGGTTCCAGCGCCCATCGACTGGCCAACGAAGGATGCGCGCTCGATGCCCACGGCATCCATGAACAATCGCACCTGTTCGGCATACTGCACATAGCCGAAATCAAAAGGCTCCCGGGCGCTGTACCCGCACCCCCACAGGTCGATCGCGTAGACCTTGAAATGCTGCGCCAGAGTATCGATGTTCTCGGCCCATAGATATGAGTCGTAGAAGAAGCCGTGCAACAAGATCAGCGGCTCGCCTTCGCCTTTCTCGATGTAGTGAGTCTTGCGCCCACCCAGATCGACGAACTTCCCTTTCGCGTTCTTGGCAGCCCACGTATCGAGCGACTGACTGTTCCACCGAACAAATTGCGACATGGCTCTTTCCTTTTGATCCGTGGAGGGACTTCCATTGCATGCAGCCGCGAAACGACCAGTATGAAATCGAGCGTCTGGACGCGGTCGCGAATGATTTGATTTCATCATGATAATCGAAATTCCACGAGCAGAAGCCGGCCGCGCTCCGGCCATATCGGCCCCTGAGATGGACACGCGGCGACTCGGACCATCTCACTTCCGGTGCCCGCAAAAAAAACTGCCGCGTTTTTTCAGATCAAATGCCGCAGCGCCGGCAGATATTTCTCCGCCGAACCGGTATTCACTGCCACGACGCGTTCACCGTGCTTGACCAGACTACGATCGAGCAGTTGCGGGATCGCCGCCAGACACGCAGCACCTTCAGGCGATATCCACCAGCGTTTGTCGCGCCACACGCGCTGCAACTCAGTAGCAGTGTCGGCCTCGCTCACGGCAACAGCCGCGCCGCCGCTTTCGCGGATGATCTGCAACACTTTGAAGTGGCCCACGCCGCCCGGCACGTTGAGGCCGAAACTGATGGTGTTGCCTGCGGTGACGATAGTGGTATCGTCGGCACCCGCGTCGAACGCGCGCACCAGCGGCGGCGTTTCTTCACTCTGCACGCACAGCATGCGCGGGCGGCGGCTGTCGATCAGGCCCAACGCTTCCAGTTCGTTCCAGGCTTTCCACATGCCAAGCACGCCGGTGCCGCCGCCGGTGGGATAGATCACCGCGTCGGGCAATGACCAGCGCGTGTCGCCGGGCGCGGGTTCGGCAATCTCCAGACCGAGGGACTTCTTGCCCTCGATGCGCCAGCCCGGTTCCTGGAACGTGGCGACCGAGAAATATCCCTGCGGAATGTAGTGCGTTTTCAGGTGCGCGCCGGCTTCACGGATGGTCGGGCCGATCAGTTCGAGTTTCACTTGCTCCGGATAGCGCTGCGCCGCAGCAGCGACATTGCCCAGGATCGGCATCGGCGTGTCCTCGGGCATCGCCACCACCACCGACAAGTGACCCGCCAGTGCGTAGCGCACCAGCGAATCTCCGGCATTGCCCTGCGTCGGTACCGCCAGCCTGGTCAGGCCAAGGCGGCGCGCCTGCGCGACCACCATCGCCATGCCTCGATCCTTGAAACTCTGGGTTGGATTGGCGCCATAGCCCGGATACGCCTTGCCCTCTTCCTTGATCTGCAAGGCCAGACCTGCAGCCTGCGCAAGCGGATGATCGCGATAATCGAGCAATGGAGTAAAGCCTTCGCCCAGTGCGACGATGTGCCGTGCGTCGTCGGGATTGGCGGTATCCAATGCCATCAACGCACCGAAACGCCACAGGTCGGGACGACGCGGGTCGTACCACGCGGCATCGGGTTTTTCTGCAGCGAGATGTTCGAGATCGAGCACCATTTCGACCGGCCGGCCGTCGGCGGGATCGAGATTCATCGGCACGTCGGCACTGTATTCGATGCCGGAAGCGAGGCCGCGAAGGCAGCGGACGTAGGACATGATGAAGGCTGACCTGCACGAATCGGGAAGTGGAGCGGATGGTAACCGGGCATCCACGTCCGTTACGACATTGAAACACTGGGCTGGCATCATCCATCCTGCATGATCAAGCCCCAAGCCTACTGTCTGCCCGCATACCTCTGCCTGCTGTTGACCGTGTCAGGATGCCTGTCTTCATCCGATTTATCCTCATCCGTATTGCCGTCCGTTCGGCAGGAGCCCTCACCGATGCCTTCCTCCAAAGCCCTGGTGATCGGCCATCGCGGCGCCAGCGCACTGCGGCCGGAACACACGTTGGCTGCCTACGCCAAAGCGATCGAGGACGGTGCCGATATCATCGAACCCGATCTGGTCAGCACTCGCGACGGCGTGCTGGTGGCTAGGCACGAGAACGAAATTTCCGGCACGACCGATGTGGCCCTGCACCCCGAGTTCTTGTGGCGCAAGACCACAAAAACCATCGATGGGGAAAGCACCACCGGCTGGTTCACGGAGGATTTCACGCTGGCAGAACTCAAGACGCTGCGTGCCCGCGAACGTCTGCCGGAACTGCGCTCGACCGCGTTCGACGGACAATTCGAGATCGTGACACTCGATGAGGTCATCGCATTGACGGCCGAAGCCTCCGCAACACATGGTCGACTGATCGGGTTGGCACCCGAAATCAAACATCCGAGCCATTTCGCCGCGCTCGGTCTGGCGATGGAAGACAAGCTGCTCGCCGCGTTGCGCGCCCATCCGTATACACGCAAGGCGCCAGTGATCATCCAGTCGTTCGAGATCACCAATCTGCGCGGACTGCGTGGGAAGATCGGCAACGACTCGAACATTTCGCTGCTGCAGTTGCTCGGCCACGCTAACGAGCGGCCTTACGACACCGTAATCGCCGGAGCCCCGACCACCTATGGCACGATGATGCTCGCCGACGGTTTACGCGAAATAGCCATCTACGCCGACGCGATCGGGCCCGCGTATCGCGACCTCGATCCTGCAAACGGCCACAGCCGGCTCATCGACGATGCGCATGCGGCCGGCCTGCAGGTGATTGTCTACACCTTCCGCCCCGAGAATCATTTTCTCGACGGCGATTATCGTGGCGACGGAGGACCCGCCGCGCGGAACGAGGCGGGGTCGATCGCCCAGATCCGTGCGTACCTCGCGTTGGGCATTGATGCCTTCTTTACCGACGACCCGGCGCTGGGCCGACAGGCGGTCGACGGCCCGTAGCTGCCCTGATCTTCCCGACGTGGCCAATTCAGTTGCGCGAGAGATATTTGCATTCACAAATATTTCCCGGACAAAGAAAATGTCGGGCATGACCTCACCTGATCCGCCCCTGCCCCCACCGCAGTCCGGCTCCGAGCTCGGCTTACTCCTCCGGCAACTGCGCGACGCTATGTGGGAACGGATGGCTCATGAATTGGCGATCGCTGGCCATGATCTGACTTTCAGCCAGTACATCACCCTCAAACGTCTCGCCGAGGGCGATGCCAGTGACCATGCCTGCCCCGACCCCGACGGAGGCCCGATCATCGAGCAGGACACGCAGCGCGTCAGCCATCACGACACCCTGGCCGATCTGATCTGCATCGGTCGTGATATCAACGTCGCATGCTGGCGCAGGCACTGCACTGCTATCTCGGCGATCGCATCTATCTCGACGATCGCATCCTGCTCAATGGTCAACGTACGGTGGTGTTTGCGGTTTGACGCGCGGCGCGTCCTCGATCACTCCGCCAGACGGTGGCCATGCCCCCGGAAACAGAAAAGCCGGAAAACCCCATCCATGAGTTCCTCCGGCATGCGACCCCACCGGCGAGCGGTGCCGCGAGCGCGGACCGGAGTTGGGGCTCCGGTCCGCCGACATGCCGTCCATGACATGTCGCGTTCAATGCTGTGACTGCAGACGATGTTGCCGCCAAGTGCGTCGGGGGCGGGCCGTTCGCTGACGAGGCCATCCGACCCGCCCCCGCTGCATCAGACTTCGTCATCCTCTTCGGCGGCGACGGTCGCATCGCGCGGCGCATCCGCCGGCACGAACTGCGCGCGCAGCGCGGCTTCCAGCTTGACGGCGATCGCACGATTTTCCTTCATGTACTGGCGGGCGTTTTCCTTGCCTTGACCGATGCGCTCACCGTCATAGCTGTACCAGGCGCCGGATTTCTCGACGATCTTGGCCTCGACGCCCATGTCGATGAGTTCGCCCTCGCGGCTGATGCCTTCGCCGTAGAGGATTTCGGTGATGACCTGCTTGAACGGCGGGGCGAGCTTGTTCTTGACCACCTTGATCTTGGTCTGGTTGCCGATGATTTCCTCGCCCTTCTTGATACTGCCGATACGGCGGATATCCAGACGTATCGAGGCGTAGAACTTCAACGCGTGACCGCCGGTGGTGACTTCGGGGCTCTGGCCAGGCATCATCGCGCCGATCTTCATCCGCAGCTGATTGATGAAGACGACCATGCAGTTGCTGCGCTTGATGTTGCCGGTGAGCTTGCGCAGGGCCTGACTCATCAGACGCGCCTGCAGACCCGGAAGCTGGTCGCCCATCTCGCCTTCGATTTCGGCCTTCGGCGTCAGTGCGGCGACCGAATCGATGACCACGATGTCGACGGCGTTGGAGCGCACCAGCATGTCGGCGATTTCGAGCGCCTGTTCGCCGGTGTCGGGCTGCGAGAGCAGCAGTTCGTCGATGTTGACGCCGAGCTTCTGCGCATAGATCGGATCGAGCGCGTGCTCGGCGTCGATGAATGCGGCGGTGCCGCCGGCCTTCTGGCATTCGGCGATCGTCTGCAGCGTGAGCGTGGTCTTGCCCGAGGATTCCGGGCCATAGATTTCGACGACGCGGCCTTTCGGCAGACCGCCGATGCCCAGCGCGATGTCGAGCATCAGCGAACCGGTGCCGATGACTTCGACCGCTTCGACCGGGCGGTCGCCCATGCGCATCACCGAGCCCTTGCCGAACTGCTTGTCGATCTGGCTCAGGGCTGCTGCAAGCGCGCGCTTTTTGTTCTCGTCCATCATGGAATCCTCGTCAGTGAATGGTTGAATGTTTGGAGTGGGTGCAGATTAGGGATGGTCCGTCGCACAGGCTGCGACAGGACACAATGTAGGTGCGGGGACGATGGCGAAACATCGGGATACCGCTCGACGCGCGGTAGGAAAACTCCCTATGCATCCACTGCGCATCGATCACGGCACTGCTCATCGATCACTGCTCACCGATTCGGCCGTACGAGGCCGCAGTACAGACCCTCGATCGCGAAATCCTGATCGGGCATGACTTCGATCGGCGCGTAGCTCGGATTGCGCGGCAGCAGGCGGATGCGGTCCTTGCCGATCTTGAGCAACTTGATGGTGATTTCGTCGTCGATGCGCGCGACTACGATCTGGCCGGAGCGCGCTTCGCTGGTGCGATAGACGCCGATCAGGTCGCCCTCGAAGATGCCTTCGTCGATCATCGAATCGCCCTGCACTTTCAGCAGGTAGTTCGGCGCCGGCGAGAACAGCGCGCGGTCGAGCAAAATGTAGTCGTCTGAGCGCAGATCTGCGCCGATCGGCAGACCGGCAGCGACCCGCCCCAGTAGCGGCAGCCGCAGCACATCGTCCGACAGTGCGGGTATCGGCGACATGTCGAGGGCGTCGTTCGCGGCCTCGTGCACGAGCCGGATGCCGCGCGCCTGCCCCGGCACACGGCGGATCAGGCCCGCCTGCTCAAGCGCCTCGATGTGGTACTGGGCAGCGCGGATGCCCTTGAAGCCCATGGCGTGGGCGATCTCGGTCTGCGAGGGCGGTACGCCATCGGCAGCGATGCGCTCGGAGATGAGGGCGAGGATGGCTTGCTGGGTGTCTGTGATGTCCATGGTTAGTAGTAATACTACTAACGATTCGTTCCGTCAACGGCTTTGCGCGCACGCCCGGCAGTCTGCCATCAAGGTGTTCCGATCAGCGTTTCCAACCCGCGTAGCGATGCCGCAACGGTCTGTCGACGCACCGCGTCGCGATCGCCGTCGAAATGGAACAGTTGGGCATGCGCATAGCCGCCGCGACGTTTCCAGCCGATCCAGACCGTGCCGACGGGTTTGTCGGCGGCGCCTCCGCCGGGTCCGGCGATACCGGTGACGGCGACCGCGATGCTCGCGCCAGCATGCACGAGCGCGCCCGAGACCATTTCGATCACAGTCTCGCGGCTGACCGCGCCATGTACTTCAAGGGTTTCCGGACGCACGCCCAGCATCGCCTGCTTGGCTTCGTAGCTGTAGGCCACCATGCCGCAATCGAACCAGTCGGACGAGCCGGCGATGTCGGTGACGGTCTTGGCGATCCAGCCGCCGGTGCAACTCTCGGCGGTGACAAGCGTATGGCGGGAAGTGCGGAAACGCGCGCCGAGACGCTCCGCGTGTTCGCGAAGTTCAGCGTCGGTGGGAAAGCTCATGCTGCGGTCCATATCCGGTGCGGTGCTACGGGAAAAACGCCTACTGGCGGCATCATAGCGGCAGAGAACGACGACCCGCGCGAAGCCGGCCGGCGTTCTGCCTGAACTGACGAAAGAATGGAATCAGTGCCGACCACCTTGCCCACCGGCGGGAGCGGAAGGCGCTGCGGCAGGCGGCGAATCGGCGGGCGCAGGCGTGGCGCCCTGCGACGGGAACCAGCTCGACGGAAACAGGTCGCCGGCGATATGGCTGACCGACAGCGGCGATTGGTTGGGCGTCCCTGCCGGGTAGTAGTTGTGGCAGCCGAAACAGTTGGGGATCTGCGACGTCGCGCCCTGCTGGAACGTCTCCAATGTCATGTCGGTCAACTGCAACGAGCCGCGCTGCATGTTGGTGGCGTCGGCCGCGTAATAGGTGTTGGTCACCGGCAGGTTGCAGTTGTTCAAGTCCGGATCGCAGGATTGCACCCCACCTTTGGTCCACAGGCCACCGATCATCTGGTAGTTCTGCCAGACCGACATCGGGTTGCTGGCCGGCAATTGGGTGAGCATGCCGGTCGGGCCGACCAACTGTTCGTTGAGCTGCTGGATGGCGGCGAGATTCTCGGCGTTGCTGTTGCCATTGCTGGCGGTGGCACCCAGTTCGTTACCGTTGGCATAGAGGCGGCAGACTTCGTCCGGATTCTGGGTGGTGACCGGCGGCGTCCCGGTGAAGCTGGTGTGCGGACTGTTGAAGTTGTAGTTCGAACACTGCGCACTGATGTTGGGCGCAGCCTGCTTGTGTGCAGCCAGGCAGGCGGCGGCTTCGGCACTGGTGAACGACCAGCCGGATGCCGGCGCGGTACTGGAGCCGTCGCAAAGCGGTGCGTTGGCCTTGTGCTCGAAGGTGCTCCAGATCATTTCCGGATGCTTCGAGGTCCAGTTCACCAGATGGAAACCCACTAGACCAAGGGTGACCGGCGTGGCGCTGCCCGGCAGTATCGCTGGCATCGTGAAATAGGTCGGGTCGGGTGTCGGCAGAATTTTCCAGGCGACCTTTATCTCGACGGTGCCGGGGGCGAAACCGTCCTGGGTGGCGGAACATTCCGCC
>JANLSB010000265.1:0-2700 GCA_031362125.1 Lysobacterales bacterium
ACCCAGCTGACTCTTGAGGAATCTCATGCAACCGTTCAAAAAGAATAGAGCGTTCCTACTGGCATTTTACGCCATCATTGCTATTTCCGGGCCGCTTTGCGCCCTCGAATCGCAAAATGGCGATGCTTCCCTACTCCCCGAACCTCCTCCCAAGCCGGTGGTGATGACCTGTTTGATCGAGGTTTCGGCAACGACGTCCTGCACGGTCTTGGCGAAATTGTCGAACACGAGGATCGCGCTGGCCCCGGAGTCGACCAATTGGTGCTTCAGCTCGCGTGGGGTGTACATCGGATTGGTGTTGACCACCGTAAGGCCCGCGCGAAGCACACCGAAGATCGCGATCGGATACTGCAGGCAGTTCGGCATCATGATCGCGACGCGATCGCCTTTCTTGAGCTTCAGCTCGCCGAGCAGGTACGCAGCGAACTGCTTGCTGTACTTGTCGACTTCGGCGTAGGTGATTGACCTACCCATGTTCGAGAACGCCGGACGATCGCGGAATTTCTCCAGCGACGACTGGAGCACGGATACGATCGATGGATACTCCTCCGCATCGATCTGCTGAGGTACTCCTGCGGGATAACTCGCAAGCCACGGACGCTCAAGATTCATTAGGCCCCTCCACCTGTTCATCGACCGCTGGATTGCGGTTCTGGATTCCACAGGGGATTGGAGCATAGGCCCTAGGGGGCCGCAAGACGCTGCCGTATGTTTCCCCGCTGGAGTCGTGATCTCAGCTCACGGCCGGCAAGATGCCGGCCGTGGTTTGGCGCATTCAGACTGTCCGCTTCGAAGCCAACTGCCGCAGCACGTAATGCAGGATACCGCCGTGCCTGAAGTACTCCACCTCTTTCGGGGTCAGCAGCAGCACCCGGACGGCAAAGCGCCGTTCTCCGCCGTCGGCCCTGCGGGCGACCACCCTGGCGACCTTGGCGACACCATCGTCGAGGCCGACGATATCGATGACTTCCGAACCGTCGAGTCCAAGGGTCTGCGCATTCTGGCCGTCCTCGAACTGCAGCGGCAGGACGCCCATGCCGACCAGATTGGAGCGGTGGATGCGCTCGAAGCTCTCCGCGATCACTGCCTTCACCCCGAGCAGGTTGGTGCCCTTGGCCGCCCAGTCGCGGCTGGAACCGGTGCCGTATTCCTTGCCGGCCATCACCACCAGCGGCACGCCTTCGGCCTTGTAGCGCACTGCGGCATCGTAGATGGCCAGTTTCTCGCCTGAAGGGTAGTGGAGGGTATTGCCGCCCTCTTCGCCGCCCAGCATCAGATTCCTGATGCGGATGTTGGCGAAGCTGCCGCGGACCATCACGTCATCGTTGCCGCGGCGTGAGCCGTAACTGTTGAAGTCGGCAGGCGCCACGCCGCGCGCCTGCAGGAACCTGCCGGCTGGGGAATTGGCCTTGATGTTGCCGGCCGGGGAAATGTGGTCGGTGGTGATCGAATCGCCAAACAGGCCCATGATCCGCGCGCCGTGGATGTCGTCGATCGTGCCCACAGCCATCGTCATGCCCTCGAAGTAGGGCGGGTGCTTGATGTAGGTGGAAGCCTCGTCCCATCGAAACGACTCGCCTTCGGGCGATTCGATCCGGTGCCAGCGGCTGTCGCCCTTGAACACGTCGGCGTAGTTCTTGGCGAACATCTCGGGGCCGACGGTGGCGGCGATCATGTCGCCGATCTCCTTGTTCGTCGGCCAGATATCGCGCAGATACACCGGCTGGCCGTCGCTGCCGGTGCCCAGCGGCTGGGTGGTCATGTCGATATCGACCGTACCGGCCAGCGCATAGGCCACCACCAGCGGCGGCGAAGCCAGATAGTTCATTTTCACTTCGGGATGCACGCGGCCCTCGAAGTTGCGATTGCCGGACAGCACCGAAGCAACCACCAGATCGCCGTCGACGATCCCTTTCGAGACCTCGTCCGGCAGCGGGCCGGAATTGCCGATACAGGTGGTGCAGCCATAGCCGACCACGAAGAAGCCCAGGGCTTCCAGATCATCGAGCACGCCGGCCTTTCGGAGATAGTCGGTGACCACCAGTGAGCCTGGGCCCAGCGAGGTCTTCACCCACGGCGCGGATGTCAGGCCTTTCGCCACCGCGTTGCGCGCCAGCAGACCTGCACCGAGCATCACCGCCGGGTTCGAGGTATTGGTGCAGGAAGTGATCGCGGCGATCACCACCGAGCCGTCGGTGAGCTCGCAGTCCTGGTCGCGGATGCGGATCTTCGCCTTTGGCTTGGACGCCAGCCGATCGGCCTGCGGCTGTGCGCCGCCTTCCTCGATGAAATCGGAGATCTGGCCGTTTTTCGCGGTGCGCTGCGCGGTCAGCCCCGATAGATTGGTATGGAAATCGGCCTGCACCGCTTCAAGCAGCACCCGATCCTGCGGCCGCTTCGGGCCGGCCAGCGAGGGTTTGATCTCGCCCAGATCGAGTGCGAGCGTGGCCGAGTAGGTCGCCTGCGGCGTAGTCGTGTCGTGCCATAGCCCCTGGGCCTTCGCATAGGTTTCGACCAGTGCGATCTGCGCTTCGCTGCGGCCGGACAGGCGCAGATAGGTCAGCGATTCGGCGTCGATGGGGAAAATCCCGCAGGTTGCGCCATATTCGGGCGCCATATTGGCGATGGTGGCGCGGTCGGCCAACGGCAGGTGCTGCAGGCCGTCGCCGAAGAATTCCACGAACTTGCCGACCACGCCGA
>JANLSB010000271.1:0-2292 GCA_031362125.1 Lysobacterales bacterium
GATTCGGGCGATATCCGTCAGACCGGCAACTCGACCGATCTGGCGATCGAAGGCGAGGGCTACTTCATCCTTTCCGACACCGACGGCAACATCCACTACACGCGTGCGGGCCAGTTCCGTTTCAACGACGAAGGCCAGCTCGTCGATACGGTGAGCGGTTACCGGGTGATGGCGTTCAATGCGAGCGGCAGTCTCGCGCCGATCGATTTCGACGACTACCGCTCGATTCCCGCCGTCGCCACCACCGAGGTGCGCATCAGCGGCAACCTCTCCGGCAGTTCGACCTCCACGTCGGTCAACACCATCACCGTGTTCGACGCGCAGGGCGCATCGCACACCCTCACCGCCACCTTCACCAACAACAGCGGCGGCACTCCGCCTGTTCCGGGCAGCTTCCTGGTGGCGATCACCGATGAAACCGGCGCCAACGTCGGCAGCGGCGAGATCCGCTTCGGCGCAGGCGGCACGCTGCTTGCGGGCTTCAATACGCTGACCGCGAACCTTCCGGTCGCCGGCGGCACCCAGGCCATCCGTTTCAACTTCGGTACGGCCGGCGCGCTCGACGGCATGACTTCGCTCAACGGCACCCCGAGCAATCTGGCCTCGCGCGTGACCGATGGCCACGGCGTACTCGGCGTCACTTCGTTCAGGTTCAACGAGAAGGGCGTGCTGCAGCTGACCTACTCGGCGTCCGAACGTCGCGACGGCCCGCAGATCGCGCTGGCCACGTTCCCGAACGAAAGCGACCTGCGTCTGGACGGCGGCCGCCTGATCTCCGGCACCACCGTGACTGAGCGCCAGATCGGTCGCCCGACCCAGAGTGGCTTCGGCCGCATCGCCGGCGGAAGTCTGGAAATGTCGAACGTCGACCTGACCCAGGAATTCGCCGACATGATCATCATCCAGCGTGGCTACCAGGCCAGCTCGCGGGTGATGAGCGTGAGCAACGAAATGCTGGAACAGCTCTACAACAGCACCCGGGGCGGCTGATGAGTCCGAACGTGCTGCCGTTGCGCTGGCAGGGGGCGGCGCGCATCGACAGGATGCGCGCGTTGGTTGCCGAGCGTGCCAACGACTGGATCGCACAGTGGGCCGCACCCGGCGCCCAGACTGCGATCGAAGTCGAATCGCTCGGTGGTCAGCGCCCCGAAATCACCGCGCCGGACATCCGCTGGTACGCGCTGCGCGACGCCAGCGGTGCGCTGACGCTGCGGATCGCCGGCGCCGGGTTCGAACATCTGGGCTGCAAGCTGGTTGGCATCGTTGCGTACGATGATGCAGGGATGGCTGCAGGCATCGGCCAGCGGGCGCTGACCGATCTGGCGCGTGCCTTCTTCGACGCCAGCGCGCCCGCGTCGTTGACTGCGGTGCAGGGCATGCCGGCGGCCGAAGAAATCGGTCTGCGCCATGGTGCGACCGGTGTCCAGGTCGCGATCGGCACGATCAGGATCGAGCTGCATTTCGATGCCGCGCTGTGCACCGCCCTGTTGCCCGTCGCCATCACCCAGGCCGTGCCGCTCGCCACGCTGCGCGAAGCGGTGAAGCCGATCGACGCCACGTTCGATGCGGTGCTCGATCTGGGCCAGACCGCACTGTCCGATTCGCTGTCGCTGAGACCGGGCGAAGTGCTGAAAACATCGATTCCGATCGGCGCCGGTATCCGCATCAAGACCGGCGACGGTACCGAGATCCTCAGCGGCACGCTGGTGGTCGAAGACGGCCACCGTGCGCTGAAAGTCGTGAAAACCCATCTTCCACAAGGATCCAACCCATGAAGACGAATCTCGCCAAAGACGCTGCGTTCGAGCCCGCATTCGAAGCCGATGCTGCCGGCGCGCGCGCAGCAGCACTGCCCAAGGACATCAGCCTGATCGGCCATGTGCAGGTATCGATGGCAGCGCAGGTCGGCACCGTGACGATGTCGGTCGAGCGTCTGTTCTCGCTGGCCGCAGGCGACATCGTCAAGATGAACGAGCTGTTGGAAGCGCCGCTCACGCTGCTGCTCAACGGCAAAGCAGTGGCCCGCGGCGAGCTGCTCGCGGTCGACGATCACTTCGGCATCCGCATCCTCGAAGTGGCTTGATCGCACATGCCCGAGACCACGCCAGCGCCCGTGCGCAGCGAAGCGGTGTCCGCGAAAGCCGGCGTCGCGACCGCCACAACGCAGGCTGCGAATAGCGAAGCGAAGCCTGCGGCTGAGCAGTCAGCAGTCGCGCGGATCGGCGCAGCACACACCGAAGCCGCCCGACCGATTCCGTATCGCAGCGAATCCGGCGCGATGGCCACGTCCAC
>JANLSB010000325.1:0-1727 GCA_031362125.1 Lysobacterales bacterium
GATCCTGGTCAACACCGCGCTGCCGGATGACCTGGGGCCGCTCCGCGCGGAGTACCCGGGCGCGATCATGTGGGGCGAGCCCGGGACCCGTGAGGCGATCGTCCGCGCGCCCGACGAGCTGCAGGTCGCCGCGCTGGCAGCCGCCGGCGTGACCCCGGCGGACGTGACCGACATCATCCTCACGCCCATCGTGCGCTACACCACGGACACGCTCGACGCCTTCCCGAACGCCCGGATCCACGTCTCCAAGCGCGGCTGGGTGCACTTCCACACGACGCATGCCCATCCTCACGATTCGCGGGGCGCGTTCCCGCGGGACACGCTTGTCCATCTCGTGACGGACTGGTGGGACCGCGTCGTGCTGCTCGAGGACGAACACGAGATCGCGCCGGGGCTGCGGACGTGGGACTCCGGCGTCCATCACCGAAGCTCGCTGACCGTCGAGGTGGACACGGCCGTGGGGACCGTGGCCATCAGCGATTCGTTCTTCGTGTACGAGAACGTGGAAGACGGCGTCCCGCTGGGTCTCAACGAATCGTTCGAGGAGATGGCGACCACCAACGCGCGGGTCCTGCGCACCGCGCAGCACATCGTGCCGCTGTACGACCATCGCGTCTTCGAGCGCTATCCGCGCGGCGTGATCGCACCCCGCCCGGACGGCGCCTGACGGTGCGGCTGCTCGCGCTGGACGACCTGCCGCGGATCCCGGAGGTCTTCTCGCTGGCGCTGTCCCCTGACGGATCGCGCCTGGCGTTCGTGGTCGAGACGGCCGATGAGACCGCCAACCGCACCCGCCGCCGCCTGGTGCTGCTGGAGCTGGACGCGGACGGGCGCCCGATCGGTGGTGCGCGGACGATCGCTCGCGGCGGTTCAGGCCTGGGGCAGCCACGCTGGTCGCCGGATGGGGGCCGGCTGGCGTTCGTGGACTCGCGCGGCGGCCCGGCGCAGCTCCGGACCTGGGACGCGGAGACCGGCGAGCGCCGGGTGCTGACCGACCACCCCGCGGCCGTCGGCAGCCCAGCCTGGTCGCCGGACGGGGAGCGGCTGGTGGTCATCGCGGATGCCGCCCAGCGGCTGGATACCCCGATCCCCATCACAGAGACCGACCCACGGCGGCGCGTGCTGCGCGTGCATGGCCACCGGCACAAGCTCGAGGGGCGCGGCTGGCTGGAGGTGGACGGTCCGCGCCGGCACCTCTGGCTGGTGGACGCCACAACCGGCGTGCTGACCCAGCTCACCGATGGCGACGCGGAGGTCGAGGCGCCCGCGTGGTCGCCAGACGGCGCGTCGATCGCGTTCATGGCGGACCGCTCCGCGGAGCGTGACCGGAACTTCGGGGGCGAGGCGATCCATGCCGTGGACGTGGCCAGCCGGGCGGTCCGGCGCTTCACCGCCGAGGGCGTCACGTGCGCCAACCCAGCCTGGTCGCCGGACGGCCGGCGCATCGCGTACCTGCGCGCGGAGTCACCGATCCAGGTCGACGGGCACCTGGAGCGGCTCTGGGTCGCGGACGTCGCGAGCGGCGAGGAGCGCTGCTGGACGCACGGTCTCGATCGGCCCATCGGATTCCGACCGGGCGGCTACCGGACGCCGACGGCCCCCGCCTGGACCCCCGATGGTTCGGCACTGCTCCAGATCGCGGCGGACGGCGGGCGGGCGCACCTGGTACGGATCAGCCAGGGCCGCGTGGAGGCACTCACCGATGGCGCGGAGGTGGTCGCGGCGTT
>JANLSB010000419.1:0-5745 GCA_031362125.1 Lysobacterales bacterium
TTCAGCGAGACGGATCGCTATTGCCTTGAAGGCGCGCGCCTCATCTCTGCGCAGGCCAACAGCGGCGACTGCACCGCAGTCTCTGGCATGACGGCAATAAATCTGCGTACCGAAGTCGATACGCTCCAGCGCGTCTGCGGCTACGCCCCATCCGCAGGCGGAAGCGGCATCGCATTCTTCACCGTAGAACGCCAAGGTGGAACGATCAGCTGGTACGGCGACCGCGACAACAATACGACTGCGAATCGCAGCGACGGCTTTTTCAACAGCGCGCGTTCCGGCTATGAGGCGTTCGCGCTGTCTTGGGCCCTGACACGCAATCAAGACGCGTCAGGCAACTACATCGACTATGTCTATCTCAAGAACCAGGACGGCGCCGTCGGCGAACACCTCCTGAGTGAAGTCCGCTACACAGGGAAGACCGTGCTTTCGGGTCAATCGGGAAGCGCACTGGCGCCGTACGCCAAGCTCAGCTTCAACTATTCGGTGCGCCCTGCTGCCCAGCAGAGCAAGAACTACGCATATGGCGGGCAGCTCTCGCAAGTCCATCGCCTGGATTCCGTCGTGGCATGCGCGAGCGGTGGTGCTGGCGCTTGCTCCGCTATCTCACAAGCGCGGGCCTATCACCTGACTTACGCCACCAGTGTGTCCGGAAGTGGCTTCGAGACGCTTACTGCCATCCAAGAATGTCGCGATACCGCAAAAACATCCTGCGCGACGCCGACCGCGTTCGATTGGAGTCAGGCATCCAATGGTTTCGTTACCACCTCCGCTTGGAACCCGGGCGTGTTTCCAAGTACGAAGGCGCTGCGCGGTCTGAAATTCGGCGATATCGACGGCGATGGCCGAACGGACATGGTGTGGGTTCAGGCCGGTGTCAGTGGATCGTGCTCCGGTACCGCTTATATCAACGTCGCCTTTGGCGATTTGGATGGCGGGCGACAGACCTTCATCCCCGCCAATCAATTCGTGACCTGTGCGCCCGCACAAGTGCCACTGAACTTGTGGGAGTTGTTCGATTACAACGGCGATGGACGAGCAGACCTCATGTTGCCAGGACCGGGCGGCAAGTGGGTCGTCTATCCTTCGCTTGGCAGGCCGAACCAGAGCTATACCTTCGACCTTGCTCAAAATCTGCTGGGGAATCTATCGACAGGCATCCCCGTCTACCAGAGTCAGTACGGGGACAGTGCGCCGCAACTGATCGATGTCAACGGCGACGCGCAGCTCGATGCGCTGTATCAAACCGACAAGGCGGTGCTGAAGGTGCGTTTGATGCAGCCGAATGCCGGCGGCTGGGGTGCGGAGTTGGCCGTTAATGTGGCCGACTTCAAGCCATTCGAGCCGTGCCCGGACGTCAATGCGTCGCCGAATTGCTTGAATTTCAGGCAGTACGTGCTGCCCAGAAACAGCAGATTAAAATATCAGCTGTTGGATCTGGATGGCGACGGCCGTTCGGATCTCAAGCTAGGCATCGTCTTCGGCTTCACGATTGAACCGCAATGTCCCTATTGCGCCGAGTTAGGTGGGGACTATGTTTATCGCGTTACCGATATCAGCAGCACGCAGATTACCGTGCGCCGCTACGACGCGCTGGGCGGGTCAGACTATCGACTGGGAGATGTCAACGGCGACGGACTCACCGACAAGATCATGCGGTCGCCCGCCAGCACGCCAAGTTGGTCGGTGTCTCTGAACACTGGGATCGGGTTCAGCACCTCAACCCAGATTGGAACGCTTCCCAACGACAGCCCGACCGATGGGCTGGTCAAGCTGGAGGATGTGAATCGCGACGGACGCGCGGACCTGCTCTACATCGTTTCGGAATCGAACCGCAAAGTCTTCCGGGTGCGCTACGCACTGCCCAATGGCAACTTTGGCCCGGAAAGCGTTCTGAACGGAAACAATGCCGAGGCTTGCGCCGGTTCTGGATGCGACCCGAAGCTCAAGGCGCATATGTTTGCTGACCTAGATGCAGACGGTAATCTGGACTACTTTGCGCTCAAGATTGATGACAACCCGGATTTTTACCTGTCGCAGCCAGCGATGCGCGGCGTGCCACGCGATGTCGTGACTAGGATCACGAACGGTTATGGTGCGAAAACCGAACTGCGCTACTCCCCGCTGACCAATGCCGAGGTGTATCGGCGAGACAGCAACACGCGCGCGCTGAGCTATGGCCGAGGTTCAATCATCAACGATCTGTTCGACGGTGGCTATTACGTCGTTTCTCAGGTCAGCAGCAGCGCGCCGACACTCAGTGATCCGGACGCGATGGCGAATGTCTACTACCGCTACTCGGGCGCGAAAATCCAAGGCGGTGGACGTGGCTTCTTGGGCTTCCGGGACATCAGCGTGTTCGACACCAGCCGTGCGGCTGG
The DNA here is from genome assembly GCA_031362125.1 of Lysobacterales bacterium. Lineage (GTDB taxonomy): Bacteria > Pseudomonadota > Gammaproteobacteria > Xanthomonadales > Xanthomonadaceae > Lysobacter_I. The sequence continues at coordinate 2,382 of JANLSB010000419.1, forward strand.
CTATGCCGTCACCTCGACTACCTATCGACAGGACTTCCCGTTCGTCGGTCTCGCTGCGCGCACGGTCAAGCGTGCGTTCCCAAGCCAGACCTACACGCCGTCGAACTGTCTGATCAGCTTCCCCAGTTTCAACTGCTATTCCGCGCCAGCACAGGGCTTCGTTGAACTGGGCGGTGTCGTGGTGGCCGACAGCACTCAGCTGTGGGAATCGGATATCGAGATCGCAGGCGCCGCCGTAGCATCATTCACGCCCGGCGTTCAAGCGCCCGCACAGGTGAGGGCTATGGGGGTGGAGGAGAGCGTTCGAGACCTCGCCACGGGTACGCAAACCAAGAAGACCATCACTGCGTTCACCTACGGCAGCTACGGGAACATCGTGCAGTCGGTGATGGACACGTTCACCGGAACATCGAGCACATCTGCCCAAACTATCATCACCAGCAACAGCTATATCGATGATGTACCGCATTGGCGGATCGGCCTGCTGGCTGGAACAACGGTGACCTACAAGCGCCCAGGGAGTCTGGACGTTGTTCGCACGATGGCTTACACCCGCGAATTGTCTGGTGCTGCGACCGGCCTGTTGACCGAAGAGCGCCACCAAGCCGCCGGCCCTGCCGACCAAGCGCTCACCAAAGCCTACGTGCTGGATGCGTTCGGCAACCGGGTGCAAGAGACCGCCTGCGCCGCGCCTGCAAGCAGTTGCACGGCGAACGGTTATGTCTTCCAGCCAGTCGACGCTCTGGCGATCAAACGTTATTCCCGGGTGGAATACGACGCACAGGGGCGGTTCGTGGCTGCAGCTTACGAGCCATTTGCCACCACAAATGGTGCGGGGTACGAAGAAAAGCCAACGACGCGCAATCTCGAGCGCGACATTTTCGGAAACGTGATCCGGCAGCTCGACCTCAACAGCGTCCAGACCATCGCCTCGTTTGGACGAATGGGTCGTGCGCAGTACATGTTCACCCGGACCACGTCGCTGTCGGAACGCACACAGGGCATCACCTCGCTGACGACGTATAGGTGGTGCGGAACTGGCAGCGGTCAAGTGTCATGCCCGGCCGGCGCACGCTTCCGCATGCAGGTGACGCAGACCGCACAGCCGCGCCAGTGGACGTATTTCGACGCGCTGGGCCGGGCCATGATGGCGGCGGGAGAAACGCTCAATATTGGCGTCCAAGGCGCCGACGTGTCCGCGTCCTGTGCGGATTACGATACTAGCGGTAATCTCACACGGCGGTCGGTGCCGTTCTTCCTTGCCGGTGTGGCTGGCCAGGATGGACCTGTCGACATCGCGGCCGCTTGCGCCGCAGCGCAACGACAATGGATGATAGCCACCTACGATGTCTTGCAGCGCCCGCTACGGGTGCTGTCGCCCGACACCGCCGATATTTTGATGACGCACAGCGGCCTGAACACGACCAGCAGCGATCCGCGTCGCAACGCCACGACGCAGACCCGTAACGGACTCGACGAGATCGTCTCCGTGATCGATGCGGCAGGTACCATCACGACCTATAGCTATACCGCCGATGGTCAAGTCGCGACTGTAAGTCGCAGCGCGGGCAGCGGCACCATCTCCAATGTCTACGAGTACGATGCGATGGGTCGCAATACGCTGCAGACCGATCCTGACGTTGGCACGACCCTCTTCCAATACAACGCGCTAGACGAATTGGTGGCGCAAACCGACAACACCGGCAGCCGCATCGAACTTCAGAATGACGCGCGAGGCCGTCCTTTCCGCAAGACGGTGAAGCTACCCGACGGCAGCATCGAATCCGTATCGGCACTGACCTTCGACACTGCAATGAATGGCGCAGGCCGTCTCGCCGCCGAGTCCATCGTCGATGCGAATGCAGACTGGGCAGCATCGGGGCAGGTCGCCAAGACCACCCAGTTATCCTATGACGCGCTGGGACGCCAGCTCTCCAGCAGCACGTTTATCGGCGATGAGTTCTACGGTGCGTCGGTGCAATACGATAGCCTCGGCCGCCCGTGGAAGTCGCAGGATGCTTCCAGTCTTTGGACCAAAACGGAGTACAGCAGCAGGGGGCATGCAGTTGCGATATGCGCCAGTCATGGCGCGGATACCGCATCGCTTTGTCCTGCAAGTGCAGACACCTATCAACGTACGCTGGCGACGGATGCTTGGGGGCACGCTTTGCGCCAGCTGCGTGCCAATAACCCAAGTATGGAGGTCGTGCAAAGCTATCAACCCGACAACGGACGGTTGCAGCGGATCTGTGCGGGCGATGCGAACTGTCAATTGGTCAATGAGGCGTACAGCTGGGATGCCGCCGGCAATCTCAGCAGTCGGCAAAAGGAATCCCGTTACCTGGAGATATTCGCCTATGACGCATTGAACAGGCTGAAGGAAGCCAAGTTGGTTGTCCGCAACGGTGCGGCTGTGAACGAGGTGACGCTGGCCCAGAGCTACGATGTGTTGGGTAATGTCTGCAGCAAGAACGGAACTCAGTATGCCTACCCCGGGGCGGATGGCTGCCCAATGCAGGCAGGCCTGACGGCCACAGCACTGGCTTCCCAGTCGAACATCCTCGGCGCGCTCTCGCCGAATGTGCCGTCAAGCGACCGGCCCGATGCCCGATTCGAGGATCGGCTATCGCCATTTGCGGCGCGTGGACGTGCGATGCCGTTGCCGAAGGCACGCAATGCGGTGGCGTTTGTGCTCGCCAGTCCTGTTGTGCCCAAGGCCGCGATCCAATCGAGGCCCGTGTCGAAAATCAGGCCTGAAAGTCGGCGCGTAAAGCGAGGGTTCCGCTACTTGCAGAGGGGTGGTGCGGCTGGTGCCCCTGTGTCGATCTTGAATGGCGTCACGGTCGCATCGCTGACCCCTATCAGCAGTCCGCATGCGGTTTCGCAAGTCGGTACAGGCGGCACGGCGACGTTGTACAGCTATGACCCTGCTGGCCGTCAGGTCGGGCGTGATGCGCCCGGCACTGCAAGCGACCGAACAATTGTCTATACCGCCGATGGCGATGCGCGCGAGATTCGCATGGGGAATGGTCAGCGTATTCGTTATTGGTACGGCGCGGATGGACAACGCTATCGCAAACAGGATGGCACGCGGACCACGTTGTACTTGGGGAATGTCGAGGTCGTGATTGATGGCGGCACAGTAACCTACCGGCGGTATATCGCAGGTGTTGTCGTGCAGACCGTAACGAGCGGTGTTGCGACCACGCGATATCTTTTCCACGACCACATCGGCAGTGTCGTGCGTATCGCGAATCCGGATGGCAGTGTTGCTGAATCGCTTGACTATGCAGCGGATGGCCTTCGCCGCAGTACGGTCGACCCACGCAACACCGGGTCTGCATCGGCGTTGCTGCCGCGCGGC
>JANLSB010000420.1:0-7249 GCA_031362125.1 Lysobacterales bacterium
AATTGTGGCAGGGCGCGCGCCTGTTCCACGCGCGCAGCCGCGAGGTCGAAGCGCCGTCGTTCTACCTCCATCTGCAGCCCGGCAACTGCTTCATCGGCGCAGGCCTGTGGCATCCGGAACCCGAAAGCCTGCGCCGCATCCGCCAGTTCATCGTCGACAATCCCGGCAGCTGGACCGCCGCCGCGCATGCGAAAGTCTTCCGCAAACGCTTCGATCTGGACGACAGCGAAATGCTGGTGCGACAGCCGCGCGGCTATCCGGCGGACTTCGTGCATCTGGACGATCTGCGTCGCAAGAATTACGTGGCGATACGGGTGATCGACGATGCGACCATGACCGGGCCGCGTCTGCTGTCCACGCTGTCTAAAGATCTGCAGCAGCTCGGGCCGTTCATGGACTATCTCTGCGCGGCGCTGGATCTGGAGTTCTGAAAGTCTGTTCAAAATATCGGGCCTCGAAAATAAACTGTCATCCCGAACGAGGGCAAAGCCCGAGGAGAGATCTGCTTGTGGCCGATGGTGTGACAACAGCAGATCCCTCCACCCGCTGCGAGGGCGTTCGGGAAGACCGATAGCTCATCGTCATGAGACATCTTCAACAGGCTCCGAAAGTCTGCGAATTTCGCGAACGGTCACGGTTTTGCCGCATTGCGGCATGACAGTGTCAATACGGCTCCGTATCCTCGGTCGCGATGCCATGTCGTAGGGGAATGGCAGACCATCAAAGGGATTCGGTGCGGCCCAGCCGCACCTTCATGGAACAGGAAACGAAAGAGGAAGACCAACGTGCGTAGATACCTCTGCGGGCTTTTGCTCGCGCTTGCGGCGCCGTTCGCGCTGGCGAATACCGGCGTGGCGTTCGTCCACGGCACCGGCTCACAAACCAATGCCTACAACGATTACTGGCAGCCGGCAATGGTGGACTCCGTCCGCGGCGGGCTGCCCAATCCGGCAAATTACGTCGTCATCAACTGCGACTTCACCCAGTACATGTGGGACAGCCGCGCTGCCGGCTGCCTCGCGGGCCAGTTGACGACCTTCATCAGCGCCAAGGGCATCACCCGGCTGATCGTGATCACCCATTCCAACGGCGGCAACGTCATGCGCTGGATCATGTCCAACCCGACGTGGGACAGCCGCTACCCGAACATCATCAGCAAGGTCGTGCGCGTGAATGCGCTGGCGCCCTCTTCCGCCGGTACGCCACTCGCCGACGCGGTCATTGCCGGCAACGTGTTCGAGTCGGTGCTCGGCTGGCTGCTGGGCTATCAGAACGATGCCGTGCGCATGCAGCAGACCAGTTGGATGGTCTACTACAACGCCAATTGGCTGTACGGCACCAGCGGCCGTCCGGCATTGCCGAAGACCTTCCGCAGCGTGGTCGGTACCGATGTCGATTCCTCGCCGTTCGACGGCGACAGCTACTGCGGCGGCTACGCCGAAAACCTCGGGCTGGAAACCACCCAGAACTGGCTCAACAGCTGTTCGGACGGTTTCCTCAACTGCACCAGCCAGTCGGCTGCAGGCAGTGTGTGGTTCTACGACACCTCGCGGATGGCCGGCGCCGAACCGCTGTCGCACAACCAGAGCCGTCGGGCCTGTTTCGGCCTGAACACCATTCTCCGCACCGATGCGGGCCAGTGAGGACAACGCCATGAGACTTTCCATCGCCATCGCGCTCGCGCTGTTCTCCTTCTCCGCCGTCGCCGCGCAGCCGCTGCGCTCCGCCGGTGCCAAGGACCAGACGCCCAGCCGCCTCGTCGCCCTCGCCGCTCCGTCCGCGCAGATCGAACGTGCGCCGGTGTCGTTCTCCTGGAAGTTGGACCCGGCCCAGGGCATCACCGCAACGGCGCCCCACGTCGCGCAAAGCCGCGAATACTGGCAAACCGTCGACGCCGCCGAACTCGATCGCGGCGTGCAGCTGAAAATGTCCGCCCCCGGCAGCCTGATCCGGATCAGCCCTGCGCAGGGCGCCCGCGCGCTGCGTTCGGACCAGTTGCAGGTCGACGGCAGTCGCGGCGCTGCCAAGCTCCAGAACATCGCCACCGCCGAGCAGCTGGCCAAGGCCGGCATGGATGTGCAGAACGGGACCATCATCGCCAAGCTCGGCGATCAGGAAGGCGCGGGCACGTACACCGTGCGTGTTCCGAAAGCGGAAGGCCAGTACCTCGTGCATGTCTACGAGCCGCAAAGCTCCGACGTACTGCGCGCTGGCACCGACCGCGACCACGCCCTCGCCGGTTCCAACCTGCGCTTCGATGTCGACTTCAGCCGCGCCGGCAAGTTGGCCTCGGGGATACAGGCCGAAGCGATGCTGGTCGCACCGGATGGCCGTAGCTGGCCGGTCGCCATGAAGGCCAGCGACAACGGCGGCCTTGCGGCCAACGTCAAGCTGCCGGCGAATGTCGGCAACGCGCCCGGACTGTGGGAACTGCAGGTGTTCGCCAACGCCGACGGCATCCAGCGCGACGCACGCACCGCGTTCGCGGTCGCCGCGCCGACCGCCCGCTTCAGCGGCGTGTTCGCGTTCAATGCCAGGACCATGCGCATGGCGCTGCCGGTGCAGACCGGCTCCACCGGGCGCTATGAAGCCCGCGGCACGCTGTTCGCCACCGGCACTGATGGCGTGATGCGCCCGGTGTCCGAAGCGCACAGTGCGTCGTGGATGAAACGCGGTGGCGGCATGCTGGTGTTGCAGTTCGATCGCAGTCATCTGCCGCAGGGCTACGGCGCGCCGTTCGAAGTGCGTCAGCTGATGCTCAACGACCAGTCGCGCATGGCGCCGCTGGAAAGCCGCGAACGTGCGGGTATCGCACGCTGATCGTTCGTTTCATCGTTCGAAACCGACAAGGGGCCGCAAGGCCCCTTGTCGTTGATACGCATCGCAAGCAGTGAATCAGCGCGCGACCAACCCCGTGGCAAAGGCCGGCACACCCGACAGCGCCTGGTCCTCGACGCGCGTCAAAGCGCCGTCTGCACCCACGCGGAACGCACCGATCGTGGTGTTGTTCAGCACGTACAGAAAACGGCTGTTGCGATCCAGAGCCATATCGGTCGGCCCACTGCCGCTGCCGGTGGTCGCAGAGATGGCTGTGGCCAATGTTGCCGCACCGTTGCTGCCGATACCGTAAGTGGAAAGATTGCCGCTGGCCGTGTTGCTGACGTAGGCAAAGCGTCCATCGCGCGTGATCACCACCCAGCAGGCCGCGCTCTGGCCGCTGGGCACGGCAGCAGAGACGACATTCACACTGGCATCGCCATTGAGGCGGTACGACGACAATGTGCTGGCGCCGGCGGCACCGCCCGCGGCCTCGGACACCAGCAGTTGATCGCCGCGACCGAACGCGAAACCGAACGGCGTAGGCGTCGGCGAATTCTGAATTCTGGCCGGGCTCAACAAGCCATCGCCATCCACCGTAAACGTCAGGACGCGGTTGGTCGCCTTCTCGGTGACCGCCAGCAGATCACCATCGCGGTTGAATTCGACCTGCGCCGCACCGGTGCCGGTACCGCTGAGCGCACGGCGCGAACCCGCGATCGGTGTCAGCGTGCCGTAGATGCTCAAGCGGAAGCCCTGTACATTGTCGCTGCCGGCATTGAGCACATAGACCACATCGTCTTCGATGGTGACGCTGACCGGGGTATTGCCGCCCGACGCTTCGGTATCGGTGCGATACAGGTAATTGCCGAAGGCGAGGAATACGGAGACGCTGTTGCTGCCGGGATTCACCGCCAGCAGCAAGCGCCCGGAATCGCTGAGCGCCAGTGCGCCCTGATTGCCCAGACCGCCGCCGGTGCCGGTGCCGCGGGTGGAATAACTGCGCTGTCCACCGAGGCTGCCGTCGGCGAAGCGATCGAACACCACGACTTCATTACCGGCGATATTGTTGGTCAAGGTATACACGGCACCGTCGATGCCGCCGACGGTGGCGCCGACGACAGGCACCGCGAGTGCGGCAGTGCCCAGCGCCGCGAACAGGGCGATGGAAAGCGGAGAAATACGTTTGCGAAGGGTGCTGGTCATGCTGGATCTCCATGGCAATGTTTCGGGGGAACCCGCATTCGATGGCGGGTGACGCACCTTCGGCCTTTGCCGCTCACGAAGTCCTCACGCAATGTTCAAGAAAAAGTGACTTGACATCACCGTTGTAGGGGCAGGAGATAGCCGCTACGCCCGCAGTGATCCGCCCCCACCCCATGAAGACCGAGCACACACGCGTTCTGGTGATCGAAGACGACCCCGACATCGGCGCCATGCTGACGCTCAATCTGCGTTCCGAAGGCTTCGATGTCGCCGTCGAGACCAGCGGCGAAGCTGGCCTGCGCTGGCTGCAGCGCGAGCAACCGCTGCTGCTGGTGCTGGATCTGATGCTGCCGGGCATCGACGGCCTGCAGGTCTGCCGCAAGGTGCGCGAGCGCGACGACTACGTGCCGATCATCATTCTCAGCGCGAAATCCAGCGAGACCCAGCGGGTGCTGGGGCTGGAACTCGGCGCCGACGACTACCTCACAAAACCCTTCTCGACCGCCGAGCTGATCGCCCGCATTCACGCCGTGCTGCGGCGAATGAAGGCAGCCGAAGCGCTGGGCGAAACTCGCGCCGGCGTGATCCGTCACGGCCCGCTCAGTATCGACCCGGTCGCGCGCGAGGTCCGGCTCGACGGGCGCGAAGTGGTGCTGACCGGCAAGGAATTCGACCTGCTCGCATTCTTCGCGCGCAATGCCGGCCGCGCCTACCGGCGGATGGAACTGCTGGACCACGTCTGGGGCCATAGCCACGACGGCTATGAACACACGGTCAATTCGCATATCAACCGGCTGCGCGCGAAGATCGAAAGCGACCCTGCGAATCCCGGCTACATCCTCACGGTCTGGGGCGTGGGCTACAAGTTCGCGTTACCCGGCGAACCACCGGGTGAACGACCGCGCGAACCAGCCAGGAGCGAGGCATGAGCCCGCAATCGCTGTACGCAAGGATCGCACTGGTGTTCGCAGGCATCGTGCTTGCGCTCGGCGCGACCCTCGGCTGGCTCGGTTACGGCGCCGCGAAGCAGCATCAGCACGAAATCCTGCAGCGGGTGAATCTGGGGCTGGCGCAGCACATCGCGAAACAGCCCTCGCTGGTCGCGGATCCGCAGAACACCCAGCGCCTGTTCGATCATCTGATAGCGGTGAATCCGAACATCGAGGTCTATCTGCTCGATCCGCAGGGCAAGGTATTGCAGACATCGTCGCTGCAGACATCGTCGCAACCAGTGCCTCTGCCCCGCCAGGAGGTATCGCTGGAACCCGTGCGGCGCCTGCTCGCCGGCGCGGCGCTGCCGGTGACCGGCGACAACCCCCTCCATGCCGAAGGCCGAGAAATCTTCAGCGTCGCGCCGATCGAAACCGCAGACGGTGTCGCCGGATACGTCTACATCGTCCTGCTCAACGACATGTATCGGGCGATGGTGGCCGATGCCTGGCAGGGCTATGCGCTGCGCAACGGCGCGAAGGTCGCGATCCTGGCGGTGATCGTGGCGATCATCGCAGGGCTTGCCGCATTCGCCGCAGTGACGCGACGGCTCGAACGCACCATCCGCGATGTCGAAGCCTTCGCCAGTGTTCCGAGTGAAGACGTGCTCCCGACATCGACAGCGCTGAAACATCGCCATCGCCGCGGCGACGAGATCGACCGCCTGCGCACCGCCTTCGCGAGCCTGCGCAAGCGGTTGAACATGCAGATGACGGAGCTGAAGCGGCAGGACGAACTGCGCCGTGAGCTGATCGCCAATGTCTCGCACGATCTGCGTACCCCGCTGACTTCGATGCAGGGCTATCTGGAAGCGCTCGCGCGCATGGACGACGGCATGGACGACGTCGAGCGCAAGCGTTATCTGGATGTCGCCGTGCGTCAGAGCCACCGCGTGTCGCGGCTGGCGCAGCAACTATTCGAGCTGGCGCGTCTGGAATGCGAAGACACCCAGCCGCAGCCGGAGCTGTTCTCGGTTTCGGAGCTGGTGCACGACATCGCGCAGAAGTTCGCGCTGGTCGCCCAACGCAAATCGATCCATCTGCATACCGAAATCGACGAAGGCCCGCTGTCGGTGCACGGCGATATCGGCATGATCGAACGGGTGATCGGCAACCTTGTCGACAACGCGATCCGGCATACGCCCGAAGATGGCGACATCTATCTGGTCGCGCACGCCCGCTCCCGCGGCATCGAAGTCCGTGTCGACGACACCGGACAAGGCATTTCGGAAGAACAGCTGCCCGGTCTGCTGGTGCGCGGTTCGCCGATCCGGAGGATGGCCACTCAGCGCGGCGGCGGGCTCGGCCTGTTGATCGCGAACCGCATCCTGCACATGCACGGCAGCGCGATCCAGGCCGCGAGCCGGATCGGCGAAGGCACCAGCATCAGCTTCATCCTGCCGGTCGCGAAGGTGGCTTGACGGGATGCTTTTCTTGTAGGAGCGACGGAAGTCGCGACAGACTGCGGGTTTTCAACAGCCGAATGGCTGATCAAGACTTTCTGTGCCCCGTCGCGACTTCCGTCGCTCCTACAAAAAAACGATTCCTGTGGGAGCGGCGGGAGCCGCGATAGGCGACGAATAGCGCTTCGGTCATCGCATCAAAACTTCCGTCGCCCAGTTCGCGGCTTAACTGACCGGCATCAGTATGCAACGGGGTCTATGCATCAGGAATGATGGAAAGAGGCCGCCCAGCATCAATCGTTCGCGACGCCATGCGGCACATGCCCGGCGGCGACATGTTCGCGCGCCGAGTCGATGTTGTGCTGCGAATCGTCGAAGAAGATATCGGCGCCGAACGCCTGCAGGAACGGGCCCTTCGCACGGCCACCCAGGAACAGCGCTTCGTCGAGACGGATGCCCCACTCGCGCAGTGTGCGGATCACGCGTTCGTGGGCCGGCGCAGAGCGCGCAGTGACCAGGGCCGTGCGGATTGGGCAGGCCTCGATCGGATAGGCCACCTGCAATCGATGCAGCGCATCCAGGAACACACGGAACGGCCCACCCGGCAGCGGCTCGTGCGCACGCTCGCGCTCGTGACGCGCGAACGCTTCCAGACCGCCCTCGCGGGACACGCGCTCACTCTCGTCGTCGAACAGCACCGCGTCGCCGTCGAATGCGATCCGGATCTGTTCGCGAATCTCCGTGCCCTCCGCCGGCTGTACCGCCTGCGAAGGCAGCAGCGTCGCAGCCGCGATACCGTGCTCCAGCGCGCGGCGGACCGCCTCGGCATCGGCG
>JANLSB010000426.1:0-5564 GCA_031362125.1 Lysobacterales bacterium
GACGCCGGACCCAAGCAGGTGCTCGGCATGTACATCAACCCGGAGCAGGGCGCGTTGAAAGACGGTCGCGACATCTACGACCGCATCGCCAGTCATCCGCGGGTCGCGAAGTTCATCTGCAAGAAACTGATCCGCCGCTTCGTCTCCGACCGGCCCGATCAGGCGCTGATCGACAGCGCTGCGGCGATCTTCCGCGCCAACTGGCAAAACCCGAACCAGATCAGACTGACTCTTCGTCATATCCTGCTGTCGAACGCCTTCATCCACGGCTGGGGACAGAAAAACCGGCGACCATTCGAGTTGATGGCCGCCGCACTTCGTGCTGGCGGCAGCGATTGGACCATCAAGGGCGCAAGCGAGTCGCGCAGCAACGATTTCATGAGTCGCCTCGCTACCACTGGCCATGCGCCCTACGATTGGGCCGCACCGAACGGTTACCCCGACGTGGGCGTGACCTGGGGGGGCTCCAACAACATGGTCACCACCTGGAAGATGCTCAGCTGGCTGACCGAGACGCTCGACACCGATACCGCGCAGACGCCGCTGCTGCCGATCATCGCGCAGAGCCGAGCCAACGTTTCCAGTTGGACCGCCAACAATCTGGTCGACTATTGGTGCCAGCGCATCCTCGGCTACATCCCGATCGCCGCGCGCCGACAGGTGCTGGTGGCGTTCCTCGCCCAGAACGGCGACCCCGCCACCTACGTCATCACCGATACCGACACTTCGGCAACCACCGATCTCAAGCGTCATTACAACCTGCAGCGCCTGCGCAGCATGGTCTCGATGATCCTGATATCTCCCGAATTCATGAGCCGCTGAGGACTTCACGATGAACGATACCCATCTCGATCGGCGCGAATTCCTCAAGGGCTGCGGCGCCGCAGCGGCAATCGGTGCAGTCGGTCCGACCATGCTGTTTTCGAAGGAAGCGCATGCGGCCGAGAATCCTTTCGACACCGTGGTCATGGTCTTTCTGCGCGGCGGCATCGACGGCCTCAATCTGGTACCGCCGATCAGCGGCAACGATCGCAATTTCTACGAGCAGGCGCGACCGAGCCTGAACATCGCCGCCACCGGCGATTTTGGCGCTCTGCCGCTGACGCTCGCCAACGGGAGCGCGACCGGCTTCGGCCTGCACCCGTCCGCAATCGGCCTGCGCGACCTGTGGACTCTCGGCAAGCTCGCCATCGTCCAATGCTGCGGCATGCCGACCGTCGTCACGCGCAGTCATTTCGACGCACAGGCCTATTTCGATCTGGGCACACCCGGCAATCTCAATGTCAGCACCGGCTGGATGACGCGCGCCTGGCAGACCCATCCCGCTGGTGGGGCTGCCAGCTCGATGCCGCTGCTGGCGGTCTCCAGCCGACAGCCCAACAACTTGCGTGGCTCGACCCAGTCTTTGTCGATGCCGAGCGCCGGCGATTTTGCGATCACTTCAGGCGCAACGCAGTGGCAGGCGTATCGCACCGGCATGCCGGTGGGTACCAAGGGCGTCACCGAAACCATCGCCAGCCTCTGGGCGGGCCAGACCGGCGTCGAAATTTCCGGCCAGCGTGCCGATGGATCGATGCGGTTGATCGCGCAGCAGGGCTACAACTCCACGCTGCCCGCCACCTGGCCGACAACGACCTTCGCGCGACAGCTGTGGACAGTGGCGCAATCGGTCCGTTTCAATCTGGGGCTGCGCTATGCGGCGATCGATCTGGGCGGCTGGGACACCCACGAGAATCAGGGCACGGCTGGCACCGGTTTCAATCTTTATCAGAACAAGATCGCCGAACTCTCGCAGGCGCTGACCGCGTTCTACAACGAACTCAACGCCACCGGCGAAATGGGCCGGGTCACGGTGATCGTGCAGTCGGAATTCGGCCGTCGCGTGCGCCAGAACGGCAGCGGCGGTACCGACCACGGTTACGGTAATCCGCTGCTGGTGATCGGTGGGCCAATCAATGGCCGGCGCATGTATGGGCAATGGCTCGGGCTGGATCCGCAGGTGCTGTCGCCCTACTTCGGCGACATTCCCGTGACCACCGATTTCCGTCGTGTTTTCAGCGAGCTGATGATCCGCCGCATGGGCAACAACAAACTCGGCGATATCTTTCCGGGCTACACCGGCTACTCGCCGCTGGGCCTGTTCCAGGGCACCGACCTCGTGCCGCAGTACGTCGCCAGCTCGGGACAAAGCCAGGTCATGGCCAACCTGCCTGCGAATCCCCAGCCAGCCTATGGCGATTCGCTGCGCGAAAGTTCGCGGGCGCTGCGTGCGCGCGAGCGCGATGATCGCAACTGGGTCCGGCGTCTGCTGGATGCGCTGGGGCTGTCCTGATCGATCCCCGCTTCCGGTCCCCTCCGCAGGCCGTTTCGACGGCTTGCGGATGTGTCACTGGCGGTTCGCAGGCAGGTATTTCCGATACGGAAGAAGACCGGATGACGGGACCGCAGCTTCTGTCACAGTTCCTCTGAGAACAACGCCCGGACGGCTGCGGAGATCCGGCATATAGTGCTGCGGCTACCTCCCCGCGAGGTATGACTTGGAGCCTACCGATGGCAAGACCGCTCTCGAATTCGCGCCGTAAAGCGATGCATGCCGTGATCGCGCGCCGTTATGGACTTGCCGGCCCCCTTCGCTTCAAGTCCGCGCCTCCCCGTCTTCCGGAAGCTCCGGCTCTGGCTGACAACAGTGGGACAGCGTCGCTCACAGGCACCCCGCGCATGGCCGGCCCATCGGCGGCGAACATTTCGCAGGCGGAACTGATGACGCTGCAACGCGCTCCGTTCGCGGTGCGGGTACTCAATCATCTGACCTTCGGCGCCACGGCGGCTTCTGTCGCCGAGTTCAACGCGCTCGGCGCGAACGACACGGCGCGTCTTACCGCCTTTGTCGACCAGCAGCTCAACCCAGGCGCGATCAACGACAGCGCGCTCGACACCCGCCTCGCCAACGCCGGCTACACCACCCTTGGCAAGAGCCTCACCCAACTGTGGGCCGACCACATTCTGGCCAACCCGACCTACGACATCCGCATGCGCCCCGCCTGGGAAGCACAGCGCTCAACGCTGGTGCGCGCTGTCCATTCGAAACGGCAACTGCACGAGGTGGCCTCCGCGTTCTGGCACAACCACTTCAACGTGATGGCCACCGATTTCGATTCCGGTCCGGTGTTCATGCACTATCACCGCGACGTGATCCGGACGAACGCGCTCGGCAATTTCAGAGCCATGCTCGAAGCGGTCGCCCAGAGCACGTCGATGCTCTACTACCTCGACAACGCCTCGAACACACGCTCGGGCCCGAACGAAAACTTCGCGCGCGAGCTGCTGGAGCTGCACACCCTCGGCGCCGAGAACTACCTCGGGTTCGTAGATCCGTTCCAGGTTCCGCCCTGCCCCGAAGATCCGACCTATCCCATCGGCTACACCGACGTGGATGTGTACGAAACGTCCTCTGCGTTCACCGGCTGGTCGGTCAAGGACGGCCACTGGGAGTACCCGACCGAGGACGACGGCACCTTCGTCTATCGCCAGGCGTGGCACGACTCCGGCCCGAAATTCGTGCTCGGCAAGTTCCTCAATCCCGAGCAACCGTCGATGAAGGACGGCCGCGATATCCTCGACCGTCTCGCCAGCCATCCGCGCGTCGCAAAATACATCTGCAAGAAACTGATTCGCCGTTTCGTCTCGGACAAACCCGATCAGGCGCTGATCGACAGCGCCGCCGCGATCTTCCGCGCCAACTGGCAGAGCCCGATCCAGATCACGCTCACCCTGCGGCATATTCTGCTGTCCAACGCCTTCATCAACAGCTGGGGCCAGAAGAACCGTCGGCCGTTGGAACTTGTCGCCGCCACGCTGCGCGCGCTGGGTTCCGACTGGACCCCACGCATCGGCGATGCGAAAAGCGATGAGCTGTTCTGGCGTATGGGCTTCACCGGCAACGCGCCCTACGAATGGCCGGCACCGAACGGTTACCCGGACATCGGCGTCGCCTGGTCCGGCTCGAACAGCTATGCGATGACCTGGAAACTGCTGAACTGGCTCAGCGAAACCAGCGACAACAACGTGCCGTTGGCACCGATCCTGGCGACAACCCGCACCGGAGTGGCCAGCTGGACCGCGAACAATCTGGTCGACTTCTGGTGCCAGCGCATCCTCGGCTACCTGCCGATCGCCTCGCGTCGACAAACCTTGGTCGCCTTCATGGCCCAAAATGGTACTGCGACCGAGGTCATCGCCGACACCGACAACTGGTCGGCAGGCACTCCGAAAACGCACTACAACCAGCAGCGCCTGCGCAGCATGGTCGCGCTGATCTTGATGTCCCCCGAATTCATGAGTCGCTGAGGAGAGTCCCCATGTCCGATCTCCACATCGATCGTCGCGAATTCATCAAGGGCGCATGCGCAACCGCCGCAGTGGGTGCCGCCGGCCCAAGCCTGCTCTTCTCCAGGGAAGCACAGGCCGCCGTGAACACCTACGACACCGTGGTGCTGGTGTTCCTGCGCGGTGGCATCGACGGCCTCAACCTCGTGCCGCCGGTCGCAGGCAACGACCGCGGCTTCTATGAGCAAGCGCGGCCGTCGCTGAACATCGCTGCAAGCGGCGCCTACAGCGCCTTGCCGCTGACGCTGTCGAACGGCACCGCCACCGGCTTCGGTCTGCACCCGTCCGCGGTGGGCCTGAAAGGCCTGTGGGACGCGGGCAAGCTTGCGATCGTCCAGAACTGCGGCATGCCGACCGTGGTGACCCGCAGTCACTTTGACGCTCAGCTCTATCTCGACCTCGGCACACCCGGGCAGCAGGGCACCGGCACCGGCTGGCTGACCCGCGCCTGGAGTACACAGCCGGGCGTCAGCGGCAGCCCCATTCTTCCAATGGTCGCCGTCAACAGCCGGCAACCGACCAATCTGCTGGGCTCGACCCAGGCGTTGTCGATGCCCAGCCCCACCGATTTCTCGCTCGATACCGGCGCCTGGCAGTGGCAGCAGTTCCGCAGCGGCATGCCTGTCGGCACCAGGGGGCTGAACGAAACACTGGCGTCGATGTGGACGGGCCAGACCGGCGTCGAGCTCGGTGGCCAGCGCGCCGACAGTGCGCTGCGCGTGATCGGCCAGCAGACGTACACCTCGACGCTCCCCGCCGGATGGCCGACCACCAACTTCGCGCGCCAATTGTGGACCGTCGCTCAATCGGTACGCTTCAACCTCGGTCTGCGCTTCGCGACCGTCGACCTTGGCGGCTGGGATACCCACGATGGCCAGGGCACCGCCGGCAGCGGCTACAGCTACTACCAGAACAAGATCGTCGAACTCTCCGAAGCGCTGACCGCGTTTTACAACGACCTCAATGCCGGCGGCGAAGCCGCGCGGGTGACCGTGATCGTACAGTCGGAATTCGGTCGCCGTGTTCGCCAGAACGGCAGCGGCGGTACCGACCACGGCTACGGCAATCCGATGCTGGTGCTGGGCGGCCCGGTCAACGGCCGTCGCTTCTACGGTCAGTGGCTGGGACTGGACCCGCAGGTGCTGTCGCCCTATTTCGGCGATGTCCCGGTGACCACC
>JANLSB010000430.1:0-1867 GCA_031362125.1 Lysobacterales bacterium
CCGGTGAGCAGCTGGATCAAGCCAAATCGGCCACCCTCGGCGAAACGCTGGACAAATTGCCGGGCGTACAGAGCTCGAACTTCGGCGCAGGCGTCGGCCGTCCGATCATCCGCGGCCTCGATGGCCCACGTGTCGGCGTACTGTCCGGTGGCCTGAGCAGCCAGGATGTCTCCACGATCAGCCAGGACCATGCGACCGCAGTCGAGCCCTTCCTGGCCGACCAGATCGAAGTGCTGAAAGGCCCGGCCACCCTGCTCTACGGCAGCGGCGCGATCGGCGGCGTGGTCAATATCGTCGACGGCCGTATCGCCGAGCGCCGTCTCGACGAGGTATTCACCGGTCGCGCCGAACTGCGCTACGACAGCACCAATAAAGGGCGTACTGCGATGGCCCGTGTCGACGCATCCGGGGCCGACGGCGCGTTGGTATTGCACGCCGACGGCGTGTACCGCGACCAGGACGACTACGACACCCCGGATGGCACACAACTCAACAGTTTCGTCGAAACCCGCACCGGCGCGCTCGGCGCGTCCTATATCGGCGCGGATGGTTTCATCGGCGTGTCGGCATCGCGCTACGACAATCGCTACGGCAATCCCGGCGAGCCGGGTGATCCGGACGCAGGCGAAGCCGGCGTGTCTTTGGACATGCTGCAGAACCGTTTTGAGCTGAAGACCGGCATCAATCGCGACTTCTGGATTTTCGACGGTCTGCGCGGCAGTTTTGCCAATACGAACTACGAGCACACCGAATTCGAAGGCGCCGAAGTGGGCACGGTCTTCACCAATGAAGCCAATGAAGGCCGCCTCGAACTCACCCACAGAGCCTTTGGTCAGTGGACAGGCGCGGTTGGTTTCCAAGCAGGCGAACGCACATTCGAAGCGATCGGCGAAGAAGCCTTCGTGCCGCGCACCACAACGCGCTCGCAGGGACTGTTCTGGATGGAACACGGGCAGTGGGATGCGCTGCAGATCGATCTTGGCGTGCGCACCGACCGCGTGCGCTCCGATGCCGCCGACCGGCCACGCCGCACTTTCACGCCGCTCAGTCTGTCGGCGGGTGCGCTGTGGCGCTTCAGCGATGCGTGGCGCGTGACCGTCAATCTGGATCGCGCCGAACGCGCGCCGGCGGAAGAAGAGCTGTTCGCCGACGGCCCGCACGTGGCGACCGCGTCGTACGAAATCGGCAATTCCACATTCAGCGAAGAACGCGCGAATCAGGCGGAAGTGGGCCTGCACTATCACGGCGAACGTTTCGAGGCGAAAGCGTCGATCTACGCCACCCGTTTCGACGGCTTCATCTATCTTGCCGACACCGGCACGTTCACGCTGCCGGAACCGGGCGAAGATCCGCTGCCGATCCGCCAGTGGTCGCAGGCCGATGCGAAGTTCCGTGGGATCGAGGCCGAGGTCACCGCACATCTGCTCGACAACGAACGCGGCAAGCTGGATCTGCGCGCATTCGGCGATCACGTCCGCGGCGAATTGGACGGCGGGGAGAATCTTCCGCGCATCGCGCCGTCGCGTTTCGGCCTGGACATGAACTGGAAAGCGGAACGCTGGCGCGCCGCGCTCGGCGCCACCCGGGTCATGCGTCAGGACGATGTCGCCGCCGACGAAACCGAAACCGCCGGCTACACCCTGGTCGACGCTCACTTCGCATGGCATTGGGATACCGACGACTACGGCTGGGAAGTGTTCGTCGACGGCAACAATCTCACCGACGAAACCGCTCGCGTCCATACCTCGTTCCTGAAGGACAACGTCGTACTCCCGGGCCGCAACTTCGGACTCGGCGTGCGCATGTTCTTCTGATTTCAACAAACCGATCGCGGTGTCCGCACACGACATCACGGTCTTCACGGCGC
>JANLSB010000456.1:0-2133 GCA_031362125.1 Lysobacterales bacterium
GCCAGAGAGTCGGCGGTCGCCGCGATCCTGGAACAGCAGTACGCCTATTTCATCTATCGCAGTCTGGAGTGCGTGTCGCATCTGGTGACCGGCACATCACGGGTGCCTTCCGAATTCGATCGCACTTCGCGACTGTACGTCCGGGTGATCAATCTACTGTCGCGCCACGGCGCCGCACTGCCGGGCTTCGACGAAGTGCTACCGGCCTCGGAAGGGCTGGCCAGCCTGCTGTTCCATACCAGCGTCTGTCACCGCGAGGCGTATTGGCCGGCCTTGAACACCGCCCACGAACGCTGCTTCGGCGACACCCGCGACCGGCTGTTGAGCAAGGAAAAGGACGCCATCAATGCCAGCGACGAGCTGGTGTCGCTGGTGGCGCTGTTCGACCGCGCGCTGCGCGAGTATGCAACCACGCTTGATGGTGAGACCCCCGGGCACGGCTACCACCACAGCGCGGCAGTCTTGCAGGCAGGCGAATGGGCCGACACCCTGCTGCAGGAAGCACGGCGCGCCGCGGCGGCAGTCCCCGCCTCCACCCACTGATCCGAGCAGCATCTCCCCGGCACGAGGCGGTCAACGCGGGGCGACCGGGCCCAGTCCGGCAAGCCCGGGTTCGGCTGGGCTCGCGATCCAGCCCGAGTACAGCCAGGCCTGCCACAGCAACGACGCAAGATCGGGATCGAACGGTTGCCGCATTGCATGCGATGCGGCCGCCACGACCGCGGCGCGGTCGCGATGACCATCGAGGCTGGTCGCCATGTTCGCCAACCACGCCAGGGTGCGCTTGTCGTGCCGTACCGTCGCCTCGATCCGCTGACGCAGCTCGTCGGGTAGGTCGCCGATCATCGCACGCAGATTGAACGGTCCCTGCCACAGCGGGCGCGCTGCGCCGTCCCCGGCATGGCGGGCGGTATAGCGGGCGGTCTGCTGGTCGATTGCCTGATCGCCGTCATGCCTCGGATGCACTGACGGGGCGGCCGCCAGCGCATGCAGGGCGCGGTGGCCCTCGCGGACACTCCCGAGATAACCGTCCCGCCAATCCTGCGGATGCTCGATCGATCCAGCTTCTGCGGCGGCGAGATCGCGTGCGCACCAGTCGCCGATCAATGCCGGCAGGTGCGGGCGCAGGGCAGCGTAGTCATCGGCAGCCAGATCCAGCAGCACCGCTGCTGCCGCGATCGCGCGACGCATCTCCAGCGGCGAAACCTTATCGAGCGTATCGGCGGCAGAATGGTTGTAGCGGTCCGGCCAATGCGCGAACTGCACCGCCGGGCAACCCCAGTGCGGGCCGGCAAACAACGCGTGGTCGGAATAACCGAGGAAAGGCACCGACCGCCAACGCCCACCATCGACGGCAGTCGCGGCGAACACCCGTTCAACCACCAGCTCGGCCATCGGAGTGAGCAGAGCACAGACTGCCAAGGGCGCGCGTTCGACCACGAAGGGACTGCCGCAGCGCGGCTGGTCCTCACCGATCATGTCGAGATTGAGGACGGCGTGCGGCACAGCAGCGGCACCGAGCGCCTCGCTGCGGGCCTGATAGAAAGCGGCGGTGCCGACGAATTCGGGCGCCCACAGGAAACGGATCGGACGCCGCCGCCGACCCCAGTCGGGATCGCTGGCGGCCAATGCGTTGAGAGTCGCTGCGACCCCGATCAGACCGACGATGCCCGAACCGTTGTCGTTGGCGCCGGGACGCGGATGGCACAGGTGCGAGGTGATCCACAGCTCGCCGGCATGTTCGGACGGCTGCAGCGCCGGCAGCAGCGCGGTGACCACGGGCATCGTCGCCTCGCGATCGATCGCGATCTCGACGTGGGCGTGGGCGCCCTGCGCGGCCGATGCACAAAGCGCCTCGAACTGGGCATGGGTAACGCTGAAGCCGAACCAGTCGCTGGTGGACGCCAGTTCGATGCGCCCGGAATAGGCGCGGCCGTCATCGTCGACACAGCAGGGGCCGTCGCTGATGAAGCCCAGCGCGCCCCGCGCACGCAGCGCAGGCAGCAGGGCGGGATCCCGCCAGGCCTCGGCATCGATCAGTACCACCGCGCCTGCAGGGGAGACCACCGCGATCTCGGCCACCGGCAACAGTGGCGCATGCAGGCCGTGCGGCGGGGTCGGTGCGGAGTAGGT
>JANLSB010000124.1:0-19336 GCA_031362125.1 Lysobacterales bacterium
GGAGAGCGCTGCGCGCGAGGTGGCGATCGGATTGCGATATGTGATCGCATCGATCGTCCTGAATGTACTCGCGATCACAACGATGGTCACGGCGCCCGACCAGCCAAGCCCGTCCATCATCGAATAGATGCCATAGGCACCACAGGCACCGGCACACAGGGAGAGGATCGTGGCCGGCAGGGAGAGCAGGCTGACGCCATCCACTTCCGTAGCGGTTGCGGCCAGCACGAGTGCGATCGCGAGTACATTCAGGACGATCGATGCGATCACATATCGCAATCCGATCGCCACCTCGCGCGCAGCGCTCTCCTGCTTCTGATTGCTGTTGAACGTGATCTCCGAAAAATCCTGCGTCATCGTACGTCCCTCTTATGAAATTGTTGAATAGGGTTCAGGTCGACTTCTCCGTATGCAGGAAGTGAACCTGACCCTGAGGTTTACCGTCAGAAACCACCGCAATCGTAGGGTGGGCCCCTGGCCCACCGACCCGCCAATCACCAGAAAAGCGGGTGAAATGAGCCCGGATGCAAGATTATTAGCGAAGCAGGCGGCTTAGTTTTACGAGCGGTGGGCCAGGAGCCCACCCTACTTGCTTTTTTACCCGTCTTACGGGTTACCTGAGTGGGATGCTTGATATCACAACTTTTTCTTGAGAATTCGGGATTCCTGCTGCTTGCATCTCTGACACTAGTGCCTCATATATTACGTGAGGGGTATCGCACGGCCCAATTATTATTCTCTCGATGATGTGTTCCAGGGACATTCCAACCAGCCCTTCTTCCGGGCGATCATTCAACGGAACTTTTGCAACCAGCTGTGGAATTCCCTTGACGACTTCGACATCGAGTGCGACAACCTCGGATCGATCATAGTCGGGGGTATAAATGACCCGCCATTCCTTCTCTTCAAGAAACCCAGGGTGCTTCGAGCTAAGCATTGAGAATCGAAGCATATGGAATAAATGACTATAAATATCATCAGGATCAATAGACTTGAGATGGTTCAAATTCTTTTCAACATTGCTTGCGACCTCTGCAAGCAGCTCTTCGTAACCATCTTTGTCCAGGTATTCAACAGGACTGGTATAGATTTTTAGGACATCTGATTCACTAACGAAAGCATCATTTTTCAAGACGAGCGCCACGCCCGCGTTACCGCCATACGCACGCCACATCGATAGACGGCCGATCTTGTCCTCGGAAGGAAGATGCTCAGATACACACGCTAAGTATGTTCCGTACCGAAATGCAGGCTGCCATCCATTGAAGAACTCGTCATCAGCTCGCTGAAAAATACTTGTGGAAATTTCGTTTAACGCAGCCTTTAGCCTAACGCCTGCAGAAGACCTCAACGCTGCTTCGATGCATTGCGCACCGTGCTCAACTTCCATAAAGTCGTTCATGGTGGATGTTTTTCGCATCCAGAATTTCTTGTGACGAATGATGCTTAGAGCAACTTCTGCGCTGGTGTAATGCACGAGCCGCAATTTTTCCCGTTTTATTCTGTCTACCGCGCTCACCGCTCTAGGCAGAAAAATCTGCATCAAATCAAGCGAAGCATCCAATTCTTCCATAACCTAAATAGCCCTTAGCCTGTTACATCACCCACACTTCGAATACCCACAATTCAAACAAGTAGCACACCCATCCATAATCACAATCGCTTTGGTCGAGCACTTGTGACACATCGTAGCCGAAGGCGGAAAACTCACGCCCTCGCCAGTCACTTCAATATCCTCCTCACGCGCCGTAGGCGCCACCACCCCTACATCAGACTTTTTTTTTGCACGATTCTCCTCATAAGCCCGACGCTTCTCGGCGATCAACGCCCGCTGCGCATCGCTCATGTCCGGGTCGTGCATCAGGCCAATGGTCTTGAGGTGATCTTCGACGATCATCCCCAGCTCCGCGACCAGCGACGGCATGTACACGCCGCCGGCCTTGAAATACCCACCCTTGGGGTCGAACACGGCTTTCATTTCTTCGACCAGGAAAGTCACGTCGCCGCCTTTGCGGAACACGGCGGACATGATCCGGGTGAGCGCGACGATCCACTGGAAGTGTTCCATCGACTTGGAGTTGATGAAGATCTCGAAGGGGCGGCGCTGTTCGTGTTCGTTGCCGGCGTTGAGCACGATGTCGTTGATGGTCACGTACATGGCGTGTTCCACCAGCGGGGATTTGATCTTGTAGGTGCTGCCGATCAGCACTTCGGGGCGCTCGATGCGCTCGTGCATCTGGATGACGTCGGCGACCGGCAGCGCGATTTCGGCCTCGATGATTTCGCGCGGGACCGAGGCGCCGGCGACGGCGGCCTTGTCTTCGGGTTTGACCACGGCGTAACCCTTGATTTTCTTGTCGATCTTGACGGCCATTGAGCGTGTTCCGATGCAGTGTTGTGGTGTGTGGGTCGGCGGGGGTGGCCCCTCATCCGCCTTCGGCACCTTCTCCCCGCAAGCGGGGAGAAGGGCGAACGGCAGGATTACTTCTTCTTCGCGGCTTTCTTTGCGGCTTTCTTCGGTGCAGCCTTTTTCGCGGCTTTCTTCACCGCTTTTTTGGCCGGCGCCTTTTTGGCGACCGCTTTTTTGGCGGCCTTCTTCACCGTCTTCTTGACGGTGGCTTTCTTGGCCGTTGCTTTCTTCGCGACCTTCTTCACTGCTTTCTTGGCGCCGGCCTTCTTGGCGGCGACCGTCTTGGCGGCTTTTTTGGCGGTCTTCTTCGCCGCCTTCTTGGCGCCGGCAACCTTGGCCTTGACCGTCTTCACAGCGGAAGCCGCTTTGGCCTTGGCATCGTCGACGGCTTTACCGGCGGCCTTGCGGGCCTTGCCGGCAGTCTTCTTGGCTTTCTTCACCGCGCTGCCGACCGCTTTGCCAGCCTTGGTGTTGGCGACGGCGTCGCCCATTTCCTTCGCTTTGTCAGCCATCGCTTCGGCGGCGTCGGAAATCGCTTCCGTGATTGCATTGCCATTGCTCATGGTGGTTCCTCGTCAGGGGATCTTCTGGGGTGTACGGGCGGATTGCCCGTGCGCGAAATGTAGCGCGATCTGTGACGGCGTGGTGGAGTTTGCAGCAAGCATTGCGCTGCGCCGGTTGCCCCTCACCCCAGCCCCTCCCCCCACAGCGCGGGGAGAGGGAGGCGGATCATCAGAATTTGCCGTAGTAGCCTTCTTTCAGGGCGTCGAACAGATTGGCGGCGCTGTGCATTTCACCGTCGTATTCGATCTCTTCGTTGCCCTTGACCTCGATGAAGCTGCCGTCTTCCAGCTCGAAGCGGTAGAGCGTGCTTTCGAGGTCCGACTCCTTCACCAGCACGCCCTGGAAGGCGGCGGGGTTGAAGCGGAAGGTGGTGCAGCCCTTGAGGCCCTGTTGGTAGGCGTAGCGGTAAATGTCCTTGAAATCTTCGTACGGATAGTCGGTGGGGACGTTGGCGGTCTTGGAGATGGAACTGTCGACCCAGCGCTGGGCGGCGGCCTGTACGTCAACGTGTTCCTTCGGGCTGATGTCGTCGGCGGCGATGAAGTAGTCGGGCAATTTGGCCGACGGGTCGTTGCTGTACGGCATCGCCTCGGGGTTGACCAGCGTGCGGTAGGCGAGCAGCTCGAAGCTGAAGACGTCGATTTTTTCTTTCGACTTCTTGCCTTCGCGGATCACGTTGCGGCTGTAGTGGTGGGCGAACGAGGGCTCGATGCCGTTGGAGGCGTTGTTGGCCAGCGACAGCGAGATGGTGCCAGTGGGCGCGATCGAGCTGTGGTGGGTGAAGCGGGCGCCGACGTCGGCGAGCTCGTCCACCAGTTCCGGCGCGACTTCGGCGATGCGCTGCATGTAGCGGCTGTATTTGGCGTGCAGCACTTTGCCGGGGATCTCCTGGCCGAGCTTCCAGCCGTCCTTCACCATTTCCGGGCGCTTGCGCAGCATCTCGGCGGTGACGGCGAAGCGTTCTTCCATGATCGGGGCCGGGCCTTTTTCCTGCGCCAGCTGCAGCGCGACTTCCCAGCCGGCCACGGCCATGTCGCGGGCGATGCGATCGGTGAATTCGAGCGACGGCGTGGTGCCGTACTTCATGCCCAGCATGGTCATGGTGCTGCCCAGACCGAGGAAACCCATGCCGTGGCGGCGCTTGCGCAGGATCTCGTCACGCTGCCGCTGCAGGGGCAGGCCGTTCACTTCGACCACGTTGTCGAGCATGCGGGTGAAGACGCGCACCACTTCCTTGTATTCCTCCCAGTCGAACGTCGCCTGGTCGGTGAAGGCGTTGCGCACGAAGTTGGTGAGATTGACCGAGCCCAGCAGGCACGCGCCGTAGGGCGGCAGCGGCTGTTCGCCGCAGGGGTTGGTGGCGCGGATGTTCTCGCACCACCAGTTGTTGTTCATCTCGTTGACCTTGTCGATCAGGATGAACCCCGGCTCGGCGAAGTCGTAGGTGGAGACCATGATCATGTCCCACAGATGCCGGGCACGGATTTGGCCGTAAATCTTGCAGGCGACCAGACCATCCTCGCGGCTGATGTAGGTGGCGTGGGTGGGCCACTCGCGCCAGATCACCTGTGCGGGGTCGTTGACGTCGATGTCGCCGACTTCCTTTGCGTTGATCGGGAACACCAGCGGCCAGTCGGCGTCGGTCTCCACCGCCTGCATGAAGCCGTCGGTGATCAGCAGCGAGAGATTGAACTGGCGCAGGCGCCCGTCTTCGCGCTTGGCGCGGATGAAATCCTTCACGTCGGGGTGGGCGATGTCGAAGGTGCCCATCTGCGCGCCGCGACGGCCACCGGCCGAGGACACGGTGAAGCACATCTTGTCGTAGATATCCATGAACGACATCGGGCCGGAGGTGTAGGCGCCGGCGCCGGCGACGAACGCGCCTTTCGGGCGCAGGGTGCTGAATTCGTAGCCGATGCCGCAGCCCGCCTTCAGGGTGAGGCCGGCTTCGTGGACTTTTTCGAGGATGCCGTCCATCGAGTCGATGATGGTGCCCGACACGGTGCAGTTGATGGTCGAGGTGGCCGGCTTGTGCTCCAGCGCACCCGCATTGGAGGTGATGCGGCCGGCGGGAATGGCCCCGCGGCGCAGCGCCCACAGAAAACGGTCGTACCAGTACTTCTGTTTTTCGGACGACGGCTCGGCATCGGCGAGCGCACGCGCGACACGCTGGTAGGTGGCGTCGATATCGCTGTCGACATCATCGCCCTGCTTGGTCTTGAGCCGATATTTCTTGTCCCAGATATCCCAGGACGCCGGCTGCATCGGTATTTCGGCGGCGGCGTCCGCTTTCGCGACCGCTTCAAGACGCACTGTGCTCATCCACTCCCACCCTCGTTGTTGTGTAGGCGCGGTGCTGCCGCAGCCTGTTGTTATTTGGTGCCGGCGGCGGCGCTCCTGCTCCACGCCCCAGAGAATTTTGTGATGCGGTTCCGGATCCAGCCAGCACGCAGACGCTCCATGACGGTCCCGATGTACTCGCCTGCCTCCTGTGGTTGCTAGATCGACGATGCCCGCAGCCCAGGGATCTTCCGTGGAACAAGATTTCCCGTGAAACACTATTGGTTGGGCTGGCTGCCGTACACACCCCAAGATGTAGTGGCGGCGCGGTGTGCAAAGCTACGCCCCTGTTTGGCCCAAGTCAACGGCTTGACGGTATCGGAATCATGCCCCCGACCCGGCGAATGGGGCTTTGGAGCGGCGGCCGACCCCTGGCCGGGTTTCATTTGCCGTTTAGGCCCTTGCCGGGAGACTCTGGCACTCACGGTCGGGACCTCCAGGCCTTGATTCCAATGCCCGAGACCGCGATGTTCAGCTGGCTGCACACTCTGCATCCCACCCGCGTCACGACCTGTCCGAAGACGATGACCACCGACCAACCCCGCGCCAAGAAGACCTCACTCCTGCTCGCCCTGACCGCCGCTGCCGCGTTCGGGGGGTTCGCCGCAACCTGGATACGCGAAACCCTGGAGACCCCGGCCATGGCCGCGCCCGCCCTTCCGGCCGCGATGCCGACGGTGGCGGTGCTGCCCAGCGCCGTCGACGGCCAGCCCATGCCGTCGCTGGCGCCGATGCTGAAAAAAGTCACCCCGGCCGTGGTCAGCGTGCACAGCCAGCAGCGGGTGCGGGTGAACACGCCGTTTGGCGACGATCCGGTATTCCGCCGCATGTTTGGCATTCCGGAGGAGCGCATCGCCGAATCGCTGGGTTCGGGCGTGATCGTGGACGCCGAGCGAGGTCTGATCCTGACCAACCATCACGTGATCGAGGGCGCCGACGATGTCTCGATCACACTCAGCGACGGGCGGACCCTGAAGGCCGAATTCGTCGGCTCCGACCCCGACACCGACGTCGCGCTGATGAAGATCCCGGCACAGAAATTGACCGCGATCGCGCTGGCTTCCAGCGGAAATCTGCAGGTCGGCGATTTCGTGGTTGCGGTGGGCAACCCGTTCGGCGTGGGCCAGACCGTCACCTCGGGGATCGTCTCGGCGGTGGACCGTGCCGGCCTGCCCGGCCTGGGTTTCCAGAATTTCATCCAGACCGATGCCTCGATCAATCCCGGCAACTCCGGCGGCGCGCTGGTCAATCTGCGCGGCGAACTGGTCGGCATCAACACCGCCAGCTTCAATCCGCGCGGCAGCATGGCCGGCAATATCGGCCTGGGCTTCGCGATTCCGACCGACCTGGCCCGCAATGTGATGGCGCAACTGCTGAACGGTGGCGCGGTACGGCGCGGCGCGCTGGGGATCGACACCCAGGACGTGAACACGCAGATCGCGCAGGGACTGGGCTTGGACGAAGCCCGCGGCGCGATCGTCACCCGGGGCTACCCGGGCGCGGCGGCGGCGGCGGCGGGACTGAAGGTGGGCGACGTGATCCTGTCCGCCAACGGCCAGCGCGTGGACGACAGCGCGTCGCTGCGCAATTTCCAGGGCCTGCAGCCGGTGGACACGAAGGTGTCGCTGGACGTGCGCCGCGAAAGCAAGCCGCTGCGGATCGCCGCGACCCTGCGCGAACAGCCGCGCAAGATCGATGGTGCCAGCCTCGACCCGCGTCTGTCCGGGGCCAGTTTCGCCGAGCTGCCCGAATCGCTGCGCCGTCAGGGCGCGTCGGGCGTGCTGGTCGAGGCCATGGCCAGCGGCAGCCGCGCGGCCCGCAACGGCCTGCGCAAGGGGGATGTGGTCCAGGCCGGCAGCTTCGGCGAGTTCGGCGATCTCGGCGGCTTCCGCGCCGGCTTCAGCGAGCGCCCGGACGAACTGGTACTGGTGATCTGGCGAAATGGCAACCGGGGGCCGCTGCAGATGCGGTGATAACGGCACCCCGGACTTGCGGGAGCGGCGGATGTGGGAGCGATGATTGAGGGAACGATGACTGTGGGAGCGGCAAGTCGCGATGTCTTGCGGCAAGTCTTGATCAGCCATTCGGCTGTCGTAAGCCCGCAAGCCTTGTCGCGACTTCCGTCGCTGCCACAGTCATCGCGCCCACAACCGCTAGAATCCCTCATGAACTTCACCATCCGCGCCATCACCCTCGACCTCGACGACACCATCTGGCCGTTCGCGCCGATCGGCGCACGGATCGAGCAGGTCCTCGACGGCTGGCTGCGCATCCACAGCCCGCGCACCGCCGAGCAGTTCCCGATTCCGGCGATGCGCGCGCTGCGTGAACAGGTGTTCGACGCGCATCCGCACCTGCTGCATGACATGAGCGCACTGCGCCGGCTCACGCTGGAACGCGCCTTCATCGAAAGCAATACCGATCCTGGGTTGACCGATGCGGCTTACGACGTGTTCTACGCCGAACGCAATCGCGTGGAGTGCTATCCCGATGCGCTCGACGCACTGGCGCGGATCAGCGCGAAGCTGCCGGTGGCGGCGCTGAGCAACGGCAATGCGGACCTGGTCGCGATCGGTCTGGACCATCATTTCGCCTTCCAGCTGGGTTCGCGCGAACACGGCGCGGCAAAACCCGACCCCAGCATTTTTCTCGCCGCCTGCGATCGCCTCGGCTGCGCGCCGGAAGACGTGCTGCATGTCGGCGACCACATCGAAATGGACGTCGTCGGCGCGGCGCGCGCAGGCCTGCGTACTGCGTGGGTCCATCGCGACGATGCGCACCATTCGCACTGGCCACACGACGACATCCGGCCGGACCTCATCGTGCCGGATCTGGCCGCGCTGGCCGACCATCTGGATGCGATGGACCGTGGAGCACTCGCATCGTCCAACACGATTTCTTCAGGGACAGGATCATGACCGCATTGCCCGGCTTCACCGCCACCGCCGAACATCCGCTGCCGCTGCATACGGTGACCGCAAGCGCTTTCGCCGCGTGGTCGGCGCAGCAATCGGCGCCGCTGCAGGCCTGGCTGAAGGCGCAGGGCTTCACCGCTGCCGCCGGCACGGTCGCGCTGCTGCCCGGCGGCGAAGGCCTGGCGGGCGCGGTGCTGGGTATCGGCGACGCCAAGGATCCGTTCGCCTATGCGCACGCACCGTATGCGTTGCCGGCCGGCGACTGGCGCACCGCCGACATGCTCGAAGCGGAAGCCACTGCGGCACTGCAGTTGGGTTGGGGGTTGGGCAGCTATCGCTTCACCCGCTATCGCGACGCCGGACGCGCGCCGGCACGACTGGTGACGGACATCGACGACGATGTCGCCGCACAGATCGCCGCCTGCTTCCGCACCCGCGATCTGATCAACACCCCCACCGAGCACATGGGTCCGGACGAACTGGAAGCGGTCGCGCGCGAAATCGCGATCACGCACGGCGCCGATCTCGATGTGCTCACCGGCGACGATCTGCTTGCGCACAACTTTCCGGCGATCCACGCCGTCGGCCGCGCTTCGCATCGCGCGCCGCGGCTGATCGTGCTGCACTGGGGCGACGCTGCCCATCCGCACATCGTCATCGTCGGCAAGGGCGTGTGCTTCGACACCGGCGGTCTCGACATCAAGGCCGCCGCCGGCATGCGCAACATGAAGAAGGACATGGGTGGCGCCGCGCACGCGATCGCGCTGGCCGAACTGATCATGGCGCGCAAATTGCCGGTGCGCATCACCCTGCTGGTGCCGGCGGTGGAGAATGCGATCGGCCCGAACGCCTTTCGCCCCGGCGAAGTCATCGCCACGCGCAAGGGCATCAGCGTCGAGATCGACAACACCGACGCCGAAGGCCGGCTCGTGCTGTGCGACGCGCTGACCTATGCCGCCGAGCAATCGCCGCAGCTGATCCTCGATTTCGCCACGCTGACTGGCGCCGCGCGGATCGCACTCGGTCCCGATCTCCCGGTGCTGTTCAGCAACAACGATGCGCTGGCGAACGATTGGCTGGCAGCAGGTACGGATCAATTCGATCCGCTGTGGCGGATGCCGCTGCATCGTCCCTATCTGCGCTATCTCAGCAGCGGCATCGCGGACCTCGCCAACAGCAGCAGCACCAGCATGGCCGGCTGCATCACCGCCGCGCTGTATCTCGAACGCTTCGTGCCCGATGGACAGCAGTGGGCGCATCTGGATGTCTACAGCTGGAACGACAGCGACCGCCCCGGTCGCCCCGCCGGCGGTGAAGCGCAGGCGCTGCGCAGCTGCTACGCGATGTTGAAAGCACGTTATGGTTGAGACCATCGGGAATCTGGAGTCGGGAATGGGGAATCGTTTGTCATTCCGATGCGCGGCACAGGGGTCTGCTGTGCTGAGCGTCGCGTGCATTTTGCTCACGCTGCTGTGCGCGTTCGCGAGCGCGGATGCTTTCGCACAACCCGCGCGCAAGCCTGCGGCAACGACCAGCACGACGCCTGCCGCGCAGCGCGCCGTGCTGGTGATGGGCGATTCGCTGTCGGCCGCGTATGGGCTGTCGGCATCGCAGGGCTGGGTCTCGCTCACCGCGCTGAAGATCGCAAAGGAAAAACCCGGTTGGCGGGTGGTCAACGCCAGCATCAGCGGCGAAACCACCGCCGGCGGATCGGCGCGGATCGCGGCCGAACTCAAACGCCACAAACCGTCGGTCGTAGTGATCGAACTAGGCGCCAACGACGGCCTGCGCGGTTTGCCGCTCGCGCAGACCCGCGCCAATCTCGCGAAGATGATCGCCGCGGCGAAAGCCGCAAACGCGAAAGTGCTGCTGATCGGCATGCGCCTCCCCCCGAACTACGGCCCCGATTACACCCGGCAGTTCGAACAGCTCTTTCGTGAACTTTCGCAGCAGCACAAGACCGCATTGCTGCCGTTCCTGCTGCAGCCGATCGCGATGGACGACCGTGCATTCCAGGCCGATCGCCTGCACCCCATCGCGTCGGCGCAGCCGAAGCTGCGCGACCACGTCTGGCCGGCACTCGCACCGCTGCTGAACTGATCCACGACTTTTTTCGTCGGCTGCATCCATACGGCGCGCTTCCACGTATGCGCCGCGTTCGCATCGCAGCTTCGATTTTTTTTCACTGCCCTGCATCCGTGGAATACGGCGCCGCGTAACTGTGTCCGTACCGGTCTTCCGCGCAGCGCCAACCCCTCCCCAGCGCGGAGGACCGGTCACTCACCCAATAACCCCACGGAGACATTCAACGATGAACATCAAACTGCTCTCGGCCGCACTGGCCACCACGTTCGCGATCGCCGCTGTCGCGCAGGCTGGCAACATGGCCCATGGCAGCATGGGCTCGAACCCGATGGTCGGCGGTGCGGCGATGCTGCCCACCAAGGACATCATCGACAACGCGGTGAACTCGAAGGACCACACCACGCTGGTCGCCGCAGTGAAAGCCGCCGGCCTTGTCGAAACGCTGAAGAGCGCCGGGCCGTTCACGGTCTTCGCACCGACCAACGCCGCGTTCGCCGCGCTGCCGGCCGGCACCGTCGATACGCTGTTGAAGCCTGAGAACAAGGGCACGCTCAGCGGCATCCTCACCTATCACGTCGTCCCGGGCCGCATCGACGGCAACGCGATCGCCGCCAAGATCAAGGCCGGCAAGGGCAGCGCAACCTATGCCACCGTGCAGGGCGAAACGCTGACCTTCAAATCCACGGGCAAAGGCATCACCGTGACCGACGGCAAAGGCGGCAGCGCCAAAGTCACGATCGCGAATGTGTACCAGAGCAACGGCGTGATCCACGTCATCGACAAGGTGCTGTTGCCGAAGTAACCGGCTGCGTCGAGTCAAAGCCAAGAGCTGCACTACAACCGGAGACGCCGTGCCCACGCACGGCGTCTTTTCTTGTTTCAGGCTTCGACCGGATCTTCGCTGCGCTCCTGCTGCTGCATCCGCCACAGCTGCGCGTAATAACCGTCCTGCGACAACAGTGCCGCATGATTTCCGCGCTCGACGATCTCACCCTTGTCCATCACCAGGATCTCGTCCGCGTTCATGATCGTCGACAGACGGTGTGCGATCACGAAGGTCGTACGGCCCTGGGCAATGCGGTCGAGCTCCGACTGGATCGCCTTCTCGGATTTCGAATCGAGTGCCGAGGTCGCTTCATCGAAAATCAGGATCGCCGGATTCTTCAGCAGCGCGCGGGCGATGGCGACGCGCTGTTTTTCGCCGCCGGACAGTTTCAGTCCGCGCTCGCCCACTTCGGTTTCGTAGCCGTCCGGCAGACCGACGATCAGTTCGTGGATATGCGCCGCGCGCGCCGCGCCCTCGACTTCCTCACGGGTCGCGTCCGGACGCCCATACAGGATGTTGTAGTAGATCGTGTCGTTGAACAGCACCGTATCCTGCGGCACGATCGCGATCGCCTTGCGCAGCGAATCCTGGGTGTAGTCGCGGATGTCGCGCAGCACGCCATCGACATCCTCGATCGCGATGCGTCCGGCGTTGATGTCATAGAAGCGATAGAGCAAACGCGCGAGCGTGGATTTGCCGGAGCCCGAATGACCGACCACGGCGACGGTGCCGCCGCGAGGCACCGCAAAATTCACATCGCGCAGGATCTCGCGGCGCGGGTCGTAGCCGAAACGTACATGCTCGAAGACAACCTTCGGCCGCTCCGCGCGCAGAGGAGTCGCGTCGTCACGGTCGCGCACGTCCATGCCTTCGTCGAGCAGGCCGAACAGCCGTTCAAGATTGGTGAAGGCCTGCTTGACCTCGCGGTACATCATGCCGAGCAGATTCAGCGGTGCAGACAATTGCAGCAAGACCGCATTGACGAACACCAGACCACCGATGGTCATCGTGCCCTCGACCACGCCGGCGGCCGCGCGCCACATCATCGCGGTGACGCCGAGCGAGACGATGGTGACCTGGCCGAGATTGAGCAGGCCCAGGGTCTTGCGGCTCATCACCTGCGCTTCCTCGCGCTCCTGCAGACTGATGTCGTAACGGCGCGCTTCGTGCTCCTCGTTGCCGAAATACTTGACCGTCTCGTAATTCAGCAGCGAATCGACCGCGCGCTCGTTGGCACGCGTGTCGGCCTCCACAGCGGCGCGGTAGTAGCGCGTGCGCCATTCGGTGACCATGAAGGTGAACAGCATGTACGCGGTCAGCGTGATCAGCGTGATGATCGCGAAACCCCAGTCGTACATCCACACCAGCACGGCGGTGACCAGTACGATTTCGAACAGCGTCGGCAGGATGGTGTAGATCATCCAGTCGAGCAGGTCGGCGATCGCCGACCCGCCGCGCTCGATGTCGCGGGCGACGCCGCCGGTGCGGCGGGCGAGATGGAAACGCAGCGACAGCGCGTGCAGATGGCGAAACACCTGCAGCGTGACCCGGCGCGACACCCGCGCCATGACCCGCGCGAACACGATCTGGCGGACCTCGGTCAAGAACGTCATGCCGACCCGCGCCGCGCCGTAGGCCAGCAGCAGTGCGACAGGCATGACCAGCAATTCCGGGGCTCCGCTTTTATCGAGCGCGCTCACATCGAGGGCATCGACCAGTTTCTTCAATACCGTCGGCACGGCAAGCCCGGCGACCTTGCCTGCAACCACCAGTGCCAGTGCGAACAGGATCCGACCCAGGAACGGGCGCAGATAGGGCACGAGTTCACGCAGAATCTGGGTTTCGCTGCGGGCTTTGGTCGGCGACGGGACCGGGACAGGGTCGTGCGGCTGCGGATCCGCAGCGATGATGGGGGTGGAAGTCATCGCGCCATCATGGGGCCTGCGGCAGCCGATTTCAAAGCTGAACCAGCGCGGAGCAGCGGTGTTTTTTGCGCTGAACGACTGGACATGATTCACTTCGGACATGGCCGTCTATGTCGACAACGCAGTGTTCCCGTGGCGTGGACGACACTGGGCGCACCTGCTGGCCGATGATCTCGACGAGCTGCACGCCTTCGCCGCGCGACTGGGTCTGCCGCGCCGTGCCTTCCAGGACAAGCGCAGCGGCGCGCACTACGACATCGACACAGGGCTGCGCGAGGTCGCGCTGCAGCTGGGCGCGACCCCGGTCTCACGCCTGCAGGACCGCGTGCGCATGCGTGCGATCATCGCCAACGCCAAGCGGCAGTGGAGCGGCTTCGTGGCCGATGCAGGCGCTATCGCCGACGCAACCAATGACGCCGATGACGCCTCTTGAGTCCATGCGCTTACCGGAGAATCCTCATGACCAGCTTTGATCTGTCACCGCCCAGCGATACGCAGCGCCAGTCATTGGCCGCCGCGCTGTCACCCGAAGAACGCCGCGTACTGTTGTCGCACGGCACCGAGGCGCCGTTCTGCGGCGTGTTCCTGGACAACAAGCGCGAAGGCGTCTATGTCTGCCGTTGCTGCGGGCTGCCGCTGTTCCGCTCGAATGCGAAATTCGATTCCGGCACCGGATGGCCCAGCTTCTTCGCGCCCTACGATGAAGCCCATATCGGCCGCAACCGCGATGTCAGCTACGGCATGATCCGGGTGGAAATCGTCTGCAAACGCTGCAGCAGCCATCTCGGCCACGTATTTCCGGACGGCCCGCCGCCGAGCGGCGAACGCCACTGCCTCAATTCGGTGTCGCTGGGCTTCGTTGGTGCCGACGAAACCCTGCCCGATCCGCTGCAGCGCGGTGAGCGCGCCGCATAAAAAGCCGCGCATAAAGCCTCTCGACTAGGCCCACGAGGGGCGATTGCGTATGCTGTCGCCCACCTTCGCAACCTGCTGCATCGCCATGACCGACACGCTTCCCGACCGCCTTTCGAACGATCCGCGCAGCCCGCACTACGATGCCGGACTGCTGGAGCGCGGCATCGGTATACGCTTCAACGGCGTGGACCGCACGAACGTCGAGGAATACTGCGTCAGCGAAGGTTGGGTGCGGGTGATCGCCGGCAAGGCGCTCGACCGTCGCGGCCAGCCGATGACGATGAAGCTCAAGGGCGCGGTCGAGCCGTATCTGCGCAGCGTGGAATAGTCGTTACGGCGCTGGGATCTTTCGCAGCGCCCCGGTCTTTATTTCGCAGTCGCACCGCCGAGGTGTCGCGACAGGAATGCGAGCAGCCTGGTGTAGAACTCGCGCCGGTGTTCTTCGGTGTAGAAGCCATGGCCTTCATGCGGATAGTACAGACTCTCCACCGGCACGCCTGCCGCCTTCAGCGCCTTCTCCATTTTCTCGGTGTGTTCGATCGGCGCGACCCGGTCCTTGCCGCCTGCGGCGAGCAACACCGGCACTTTGATCCTGTTCGCGAACTCGGTGGGTGAGATCGTCGCCATGTCCTCGCGTTTGCCAAGCCATTCCCCGGCCCAGGTCCGCCCGCTGCGGCTGTCGCCGGCCTCTTCCTTGTACAGTTTGGTCATGTCATAAACGCCGACATAACCAGCCGCGCAGCGATACAGCTCAGGCTCGGACGCCGCGCCCATCAACGCCGCGTAACCGCCATAGCTGGCCCCGTAGAGGCAGATGCGTTTCGGATCTGCGATGTTCTGCGCGATCGCCCAGCGCGTCGCGTCGGTCAGATCGTCCTGCAGCTTGCGGCCCCATTGTTTCGCGCCCGATTCATAGAATGCACGCCCATAGTTACCCGAGCCGCGATAGTTCACGCGCAGCACCGCATAACCGGCCTCGGCGAGCATCTGGGCTTCGTCGTCGAACCACCAGGTATCGAAGATGCCGAAAGGCCCACCGTGCGGCAGCAGGACCATGGGCAAGGGTGTGCCCGGCTCCTTGCCCAGCGGCAGCGTCAGATAGCCGTGCAATTGAAGCCCATCGCGCGCCGTGATGTCGACGCTGCGCGTCGCCGGCAGCTTTGCGGGGTCGAACCACTGCCTGCGGCTGAATACCGG
The DNA here is from genome assembly GCA_031362125.1 of Lysobacterales bacterium. Classification (GTDB taxonomy): domain Bacteria; phylum Pseudomonadota; class Gammaproteobacteria; order Xanthomonadales; family Xanthomonadaceae; genus Lysobacter_I. Next base: position 15,178 of record JANLSB010000124.1, read on the forward strand.
CTCGACCTTTTTCGCAACGGTATCGTAGAGATAGAAATCTCCGGGATTGCGATCACTCCAGACCTGCACCAGCAGCAACTTGCCGTCACGGGTGGCCGATGTCAGCGCGACGGTATCGCTTGGAAACGCCTTTTCCAGCTGGCGATAGTATTTGGCGGTCTGCGACGCGGGGTCGAAGAATCGGGTACTGGTGCGCGCGTGCATGTACATGGCGCCCACAGGCGCGTCGCTGTCGGCGGCGGCGAGGACCAGATGCGGATCGACTACAGGATCACGCAGCAGTTCGGTACGCAAACCGCTGGCGACATCCATCGCAATGATCGCGTCCGGGCCGCTCTTGGTTTCCGTACTGAGATAGGCGATGCGTTCATCGGCGGAAAATCCCAGCACGACTTCCACCACGCCGCTGATCGTTTCGTCGTTGATCAGCCGCCATGGTTTGTTGCCCGGATCGCGGTAGTACAGTTTGCTCAGATTGTCCGGGCCGCTACCCCGCGCGAAGCGGGCATTGCCCTTCTGATCAGTCGTGAAGTGGGCGTTGCGTACCGGCGCAGCCGACACCGGGCTGCGGTTGCCGGTATAGACGTTCATTTTCTCGAGGCTGGTCTCCGGATTGTCGCCATAGGGAATGACCCTGATCAGCACGTTGTCGTCATCGTTGCGCAGATCGTCGTGCACCAATGCGTAAGTGTAGTTGGTGGGTCCGGTCAGCCAGCGCGAACGACCGCCATCGACATCCAGCGCGACCAGCTGACCGCTCGGCGAGGGCGCGTCATTGCGCCCGTATTTTTTCGCCATGCTCGCCAGGATCCGGTTGTCGCTCACCCACCAGAAATCGTCGATGACGGTGTCTTCGCGATCCTCGATCTTCGCGGTGGGCTTCTGGTCGGAGCGGCGGATCACCACCAGGACAGTACGATCCTCCAGCGGCACCGTCGCCGCGTAATACTCGCCGGTGGGCGATATCTTGATCCGTTCGTAGTTGTCCTTGCGCAGATAGGGCTTGAGATCGACTGCGGCGGTCGTCTGGGCCAGCGATGGAAACGGAAGCGACAGCAGGAGCGCGCTGCACCACAGTAGAGCGGCGATTGATTTCATGAACGATGCGCCCCCAGCGCTTCGATAAATTGCCTGACAGAATATCGCGAATGTCCCCGCGGCCTGAAGGAGAGACGCCTGGAGCGGGTCGAAAACAAACGGGCCGGCGAAAGCCGGCCCGTCGGAACTGCAAAAAGGATTACCAGCGACCCGGAGGATCGGCGGCGAAACCGTTCGGGAAAGCCTGCGGCTGACCGCGACGACCGTTATCGTAGCGATAGGGGCGCGGCATCACGCCCATGGCCGCCAGATTGTCGATGTCGTCGTACCGCAGCTGTACGACCTGGGCCGGGTTGCGCGATGCGCGGACGAAGTCGGTGCGATTGACTGGGGACCACTCCCGCGCGCCATGACCGGTACCAATGCTCTGCGCTGCCGCGCCGTTGGCGTATGCGGAATCCGATGCGGCAGATTCGGATGCGGCCGATCCGGCTGCGCGGCGCGAAGCCTGCGGCGCAGCGGGCGCGGCCTTGTCTTCGGCGCGGCCGGCCTGGCCGCGATAACGATTGTCGCGGTCGTATCCGCGATCATCCCGGCCAATCGGCGCCGGCTCGTAGTAGGGCTGCGGCTGCGGGCGTTCGCGGAACACCGCCGCGCCGATCACGCCGACGTTGTCGGGGCGGCCGGTGCGCGCGGCATAACTGTCGGGAAGATCGGTGAAATAGAACTGGGCAACATCCTGCCAGGACTTGCGCCAACCGGTGATCTCGGTGCTCTGCCACGGGCCCAGCACGTAGCCGGTCTGGTTGGCGGCGGCGGTGTCGCCGCTGATCGCGTTCACACCGTCGACCGAGAGGACAACAAGCACACGCTCGCCAGTGGTGTTGGTCAGGCGCACGCTGTAGCGGTGGCCGGGTACGCCGGGCACCCAGTCGCGGCCGCGATGGCGGTATTCGGGCAACCATTCGCCGGTATCGCGGTCGACGATGTCGACATCGACCAGCGGCTGCGCCGACAGTCCGCTGCAGGCGGTGGTGGCGAGCATGCCGATGAAGAGCTGTGCAGACAGCAACAGGGCGGTGGGGCGCAACATGACGGGGCTCCGTGAGGTGGGTGTCCGACGTGGACACTCACCATTAACGCGCCATCCCACCTGACGGGGTTTGCAACCGGGGGCGCCCGGAAGCTGCGGGATTCAGCCGCGGGTAAACTAGCCGGCCAGTTCTCCCCTGCATGGCCCCATGACCGTCACCCGCGTCCTTACCGGCATCACCACTTCGGGCACCCCGCACCTGGGCAACTACGTCGGCGCGATCCGCCCGTCGGTGGACGCCAGCCGGATGCCCGGCACGCAGAACTTCTTCTTCCTCGCGGATCTGCACGCGCTGATCAAAGTGCAGGACCCGGCCAAGGTGCAGCGCTCGACGCTGGAGATCGCCGCCAGCTGGCTGGCCTGCGGACTGCAGCCGGACAACGACCGGGTGTGGCTCTACCGGCAGAGCGATATCCCTGAGATTCCCGAACTGACCTGGTTGCTGACCTGCGTCGCCGGCAAGGGCCTGCTCAACCGCGCGCACGCCTACAAGGCTGCGGTCGACAAGAACCGCGCCGAGCAGCTGGACGACGATTTCGGCATCAATGCCGGCCTGTTCATGTACCCGGTGCTGATGGCCGCCGACATCCTGATCTTCAACGCGCACAAGGTGCCGGTGGGCCGCGACCAGATCCAGCACATCGAAATGGCGCGCGATTTCGCGCAGCGCTTCAATCATCTCTATGGCGAGCATCTGGTGCTGCCGGAGGCTGCGGTGGAAGAAAACGTGGCGACGCTGCCCGGTCTCGACGGCCGCAAGATGTCGAAGAGCTACGACAACACCATTCCACTGTTCTGCTCGCGCGAGCAGCTGAAGAAACTGATCTTCTCGATCGTCACCGATTCGCGCGCGCCGGGCGAGGCCAAGGACATCGAAGGCTCAGCCCTGTTTCAGCTCTACCAGGCGTTCGCCGCTGCGGACGAAACCGCTGCGATGCGCGCGGCGTTCGCCGATGGCATTGGTTGGGGCGATGCCAAGCAGACGCTGTTCGAGCGGATCGATACCGAACTCTCGCCGATGCGCGAGCGTTACAACACATTGATGCAGCAGCCGCAAAAGATCGAAGACATGTTGCGCGACGGCGCGGCCGTTGCCCGCGAACGGCATGGATTGCCGCTGCTGCGGACTTTGCGCGAGGCGGTTGGATTGCGGGATCTATCAAAAACACCGAAGCTGCTCGAAGTGAAAGTTTCGCTCTACGCAGGTCGCGCTACTGTCATCGAAGATGGCATCCCGCCAAAACAACCAAGCATCAAACTATACCGTGAGTCGGACGGACGTTTCTATTTCAAGCTTGTCGATGGTTCCGATCGTGTTCTGCTGCAAAGCCTCAGCTTTGAAAACCCCAAGGATGCGGGCGCTTGGGTGGCAAGACTCAAACATGGCGGCAGCGCTGAATTGGCCGCCGCAATCAACGTGATCGAGCCGGTGGATGGGACTCTGGAGCTTCAGATCCTGGATGCCTTGGATGAAATCAAGGAAGCGGAGATACGGCGCCTCGAAAAAAAGAATGCGTCATGATGAAGAGTCCGCTGACATCGAGCGCCGCGTTCCTATTGGAATAGCAAGGCAGAGCATCGCGGCTTCCGCCGCTCCCACAGTCGCGCCGGCAAAGCCTGCGGCTAGTGTGGATTTGTCGCCGGCGGGTCGCCGAGTCGCCGAAGAAAACCAGATCGATCCGTCGAATGTCGCCGGCAGCGGTCGCGGTGGTCAGGTCACGAAGGAAGACCTGGTCAACTTCATGCGCAGCGGCGGCACCGCGCAGCCTGCGGCGAAAGCACCTGCTGCGGCACCTGCGGCCGTGGCCCCCACCGGGCCACGCAGCGAACAGCGCGTGCCGATGACGCGCATGCGCACGCGCATCGCCGAACGCATGATGCAGTCCAAGAATTCCATTGCGATGCTGACCTCGTTCAACGAGATCAACCTCAAGGCCGTGTCCGACATGCGCAAGACGCATGGCGAAGCCTTCGAGAAGGCGAACGGCGTCAAGCTCGGCTTCATGAGCTTCTTCGTCAAGGCCGCGG
>JANLSB010000516.1:0-4078 GCA_031362125.1 Lysobacterales bacterium
TGAACTGCCGGATCCTCGGCGATGACATCGCCCGCGCCGGCACGGGCGCGGCCAAGTCCGACTCTGGCGTCGCCCAAGGCGCCACCCTCGTCACCAAACGCTTCTTCTCCCTCGATACCCAGACCTACCAGGCCGGAGCGCTCGACGTGAAGACCAAGGAGCTGCTGGGGCTGGTCGCCTCGATGGTGTTGCGCTGCGATGACTGCATCAGCTATCACGTTGCCCAATGCAAGGAGGCAGGCGTCACGCGCGACGAGATGTTCGAGACTTTTTCGGTCGGGTTGGTGGTAGGTGGCTCCATCGTGATTCCGCACTTGCGCCGCGCCGTGGATTTTCTCGACAGGCTTGAACAGGGCGATGCCGCCGCGGCACCGGCGCACGATCACGGCTGATGGCATCGCGCCTCTGTGCGCAAGCGTCATCGACCATCGTCTGAGCGCGGTCTTCACCAAGCCCGCAGCCGTTCCGGCTTATAATTCGCGGACTTTGCCGCAGGTCCGCATGTTCACGCGGATCGCGTCCCGCTCCTCATTCATTGCATGACCCGTGCGTCATGCAGTGGACCCGCACGCAGGGCTGCCTGCACAAGACTGCATGCACAATACTGCATGCTCAATACTGCATGCTCAATACTGCTAGGAACAGACCATGACCCAAACGATTACCGTCATCCGCGGCGATGGCATCGGCCCCGAGATCATGGATGCAGCGCTTTCCGTGCTCGACACGATGAACACCGGCCTGACCTATGAAGAAGCCGATGCCGGCATGGTCGCGCTGGAGAAGCACGGCGAACTGTTGCCGCAGGCGACGTTGGATTCGATCCGTCGCAACCGCATCGCGCTCAAGAGCCCGCTGACCACGCCGGTGGGCGAGGGTTTCAGTTCGATCAATGTCGAGCTGCGCAAACGCTTCGACCTGTACGCCAACGTGCGCCCGGCGAAGTCGTTCCCGAATACCAAATCGCGCTTCCCGACCGGCGTCGACCTGATCACGGTCCGCGAGAACACCGAAGGCGCGTACATCGGCGAAGGCCAGACGCTGTCGGAAGACGGCGAAACCGCGATGCTGACCCAGAAGATCACCCGTCGTGGCTCCGAGCGCATCGCCCGTTACGCGTTCGATCTGGCGCGCAAGACCGGCCGCAAGAAGGTCACCGTCGTCCACAAGGCCAACATCCTGAAGTCGACCTCCGGTCTGTTCCTGCGCACTGCGCGCATGGTCGCCGCCGAGTACCCGGACATCCTCTGCAACGAGATGATCGTGGACAACACCTGCATGCAGCTGGTGATGCGTCCGGAACAGTTCGACATCATCGTCACCACCAACCTGTTCGGCGACATCATCTCCGACCTGTGTGCCGGCCTCGTCGGCGGCCTCGGTCTGGCGCCGGGCGCGAACATCGGCACCGAAGCCGCGATCTTCGAAGCCGTGCACGGTTCGGCGCCGGATATCGCCGGCAAGGGCGTCGCCAATCCCTGCGCGCTGCTGCTCGCGATCGGACAGATGCTCGATCACGTCGGCCAGCCCGAGAATGCCGCGCGTCTGCGCAACGCCATCGTCGCCACGCTGGAAGCCATGGATTCGATGACGCCGGATCTTGGCGGCACCGGCAATACGATGTCGTTCGCCAAGGCGATCGCCAGCCGGCTGTAGCGATCGGTGATCGCGGCGATTCGCGATCGCCGATGGGCGATCAGCGTTTCGTTCTTGCCGCAGGCTCCGGCGCAACGCGCACCGGCAGCGGCACGTTGCACAGGTCGATATGGCCGGCAGGTCGCTTGTAGAAATCGTCGCGGCGGTTGCGGCGCGCTTCGACGATGGCCTCGAACAGCGGCGTGTCGGTGCGCAGTACCTGCAGCTTCAGGCGCTCGATCGGTTTGAGATCGGCGGCGAGGCGGATCGAGCGGATCGTCACCCGCTGCTCGGGCTTCTCATAGAAGCCCAGCGGGCCGGTGCCGCGCGGCAACACGCTGAGCAGTTCGATGCCCTGCACGACACGGCCGACGGTGGTGATGTTGCGGTCGAGCTGGCGCGGCGACTGGCCGGTGACCACGTAGAGTTCGGCGCCGGTGCTGGAATCCGCAGCGATATCGCGGCCGGCGCCGACCATGCCATAGCAGTGCGCGAGCCATGCGATGCCGCCTTCGCCGCGATCCAGACCGATCGGAAAGCCGTTGCTGAAACCCACTTCCGGTGCCCAGCCGTCGACATCGGGCAGGCGGGTGAAGGGCAGACTCTTCAGTGCACGGGTGAATTCGGCCGGTAGCTTCGACTTCGCGCCTTTCGGTAGAGGCTTGCGCGCGACGTCGGTTTCGGCCGGGTCGCCCCACTGCACCACGAAATTGTCCTGCGAGCGGTTGATGCTCAGGCCGTTCCAGTAGCCGCCCTTCGCCAACACGCGGATGTTGACCACGTGCGCCGGCGCGAAGTCGGGCGCCAGTTCGATCACCACCCGGCCGGCGTCGAGGTCCATGTACAGCGTCCGCATCGGGTCCAGCGTGCGCCAGTCGCCGGGCTTGGAGCCGTCCAGCAGCTCCTGCATCGACTTGGGTTTGGGGGCGGGCGGATCGCTCGGCGGCGTCTGCGCAGCGGCGGCCAGGGCGGTCGTCAACAGCAAGACGGAGAAAGTAGTGCGGATCGGGCTCACGGTGGCGACTTCCCCTTCGATGGACTGCCGATTCTGGCCGAGAAGACGGGTGTCGGCCAGCGGGTGGGCCTGCCGCGGGAGCAATGACCTCCGGCACATTCACTATGTGTAACTTATGAATAGAGTGATCTCAACGATATCAAGCTGATCACCGCAGAGGCTGCCATGCACGCGCCACCGCTCCCCGACGGAATCCCCGATGAGACCACCGAAGCGCTGCTGCGGAAGTTCCAGAAGGAGCTGTCGGCCGGCACCGTGTCGTTGGCGCTGCTGGCCGTGCTGGGGGCCGCCGTCGAACCGATGTACGGTTACCAGATCGCCAAGACCCTGGAACGTCAGGGCGACGGTGTGCTGAGCGGCAAACAGAGTGCGCTGTACCCGGTGCTGCGCAACCTGGAAGGGGCCACGCTGCTGGAAAGCCAGGTCGAGCCGTCGATCAGCGGCCCGCCGCGCCGTTACTACAGCATCACACCCTTCGGCCGCGAGATCCTGCGCGCCTGGAGCGACGCCTGGTGTGCCACCCGAGATTCCGTCGATACCGTTCTGAAAGGAACCCAGCCATGAATGCCCGCCCGTTGCCGACCAATATTTCCGATTACCTAGAACACCTGCGGCGTTCGCTGGCCGGCGCCGACTCAGCGCTGGTGCAGGACGCGCTGTACGACGCCGAAGAGTATCTGCGCTCCGAAATGGCCGAGAACCCCAACAAAAGCGAAGCCGAGGTGATCGCCCAGGTCGCGTCGAGCTACGGCGCGCCCGACGAGGTCGCCGACATCTACCGCGACACCGAAATGAAGGTGCAGACCGCGCTGCGTGCACCGCCACCGCGCCAGCACCGGTCGCTGTTCGGCAAGTTCTTCGGCGTGATCGCGGAGCCGCGCACCTATGCCGCGCTGTTCTACATGTTGCTTTCGATGGCCACCGGCATCTTCTATTTCACCTGGGTGGTCACCGGCATTTCGCTGTCGGCGGGTCTGGCGGTGCTGATCATCGGCATTCCTTTCGTGATCCTGTTCTTCGGCTCGATCCGGATGTTTTCGCTGCTGGAAGGACGCATCGTCGAAGTGATGCTGGGCGAGCGCATGCCGCGACGGCCGCTCTACAGCAGCCGCGGCAAACCATGGATGACGCGCATCGGCGAGATGTTCTCCGACCCGCGCACCTGGACGACGTTGCTGTACATGGTGCTGATGCTGCCGCTGGGCATCATTTATTTCACCCTGGTGGTCACGCTGCTCAGCTTGTCGCTGTCGTTCATTACGGCCCCGCTCATGGTGCTGACCGGCTATGCGGCGGTGAACCAGAATTACGATGGCTGGGTGGTGCTGGGTATGGACAACGGCGTCTTCGGCACATCGTTGGGCTATCTGGGGTTACCGCTGGTGTTCGTCGCAGGATTCCTGCTGCTGTTCCTCACCCTGCATCTGG
>JANLSB010000536.1:0-13563 GCA_031362125.1 Lysobacterales bacterium
GCTTCGGTGAGGCGCATTCTCAGGATTGGCACATAACAAAACCTTAATATTGAACTGTCGGGTTCGGGAACTTTCGGAAATGGTTCAGTTACAAGCCGAGTGCGTATGGGCGGATGCATCACTCCTCGTGTTCGAGAGGTGTCGCATCGCCAATGCATGGCGCTATCCGCCCACTGGACACTCGCGAATGTTATTGCTGGTGAACTAACGCCATGGCGACCTTCGCGCGCGCCAGGTCGTGGACAGAGAAGATCGCCGAGATGGAAATGGCCGACAGCTTGTACTTCCGACGTTGGTATGAATCGACCGGCCAAACGCCAGCGGGCATGGGAGGCGCGCGATGGAAATCACTCGTTGGGCCGTATTTTCTCTGGCAGATGACCCGATTCTGGTCGGGCAAGTGCTGCTGTGTCTTGCGCGATGCGCCGGAATTGAAGCGTCTCCTGTGCAAGATGCGTCGCTCGCTGCGGATCATGACGGTGTTGTTCTGGTGACATGCACGGCCGGGATCGGCAATGCGGCAGCTTTCATCGCCAAGTTGCGGCGTGAGCATGCGGGCGTCAAAGTCGTTGTCGCAACACCCTGTGCCGATGACGACGATCTGGTTCAGTTGATCAATGCCGGCGCCGTGGATTTCGTGTCCACGCAGTCTACGCCGGCGGAATTCGGCGCGCGGCTTCAACGCGCCAGTGGAGCACTGTACGCTGCCGATGACGGTATGCAGCAGTCATTGCAGTCTCCGCAAATCCGCGGTTTCGTCTATGCGAGTCAGGCCTGCGCCGCGATCGCGGCGCGGCTGCCGGTACTCGCCGGCTGCGACGCCAATGTGCTCATCGTCGGCGAAACCGGGACAGGAAAGGAGGTCTGTGCGCAGGCGATCCACTATCTGTCGGCGCGCTCGACCCGGCCGTGGGTCGCGGTGAACTGTGGCGCGATTCCGGCCGAACTGGTCGAAACCGAGTTGTTCGGCCATGTCAAAGGCGCCTACACAACCGCGCATACTTCGCGCAACGGGCTGATCAGGGAAGCGGAAGGCGGGACTCTGTTTCTGGACGATGTCGACTGTCTTCCGTTGCCTGCACAGGCGAAGCTGCTGCGCTTCCTGCAGGAGCGCGAATATCGCCCGGTAGGTTCGAATCAGGTGCTGCATGCCGATGTCCGGATCGTCGCCGCCAGCAATTGCAATCTCTACGAACTCGCACAGCGGGAAAAGTTCAGGCAAGACCTCTATTTCCGTCTCAACGTACTCAATGTCGCGATTCCGCCACTGCGCGACCGCCGTGAGGATATTCCGATCCTCGCCATGCATTTCGCTCATCGGTTCGGCAGAGAGTTCAATCGTTGCGCGCATACGCTCACGCCCGCAGCGAAGGCGAAACTGTCGATGCATCACTGGCCCGGCAACGTCCGCGAGCTCATGCATGTGATCGAAAGGGCGGTTCTGCTCGCCCAGGGAACCGATCTGGGCGATGCCGATATCGATATCGATCTGGCCGCTCCGATCGCATCGGGCAATAGCGCCGCCATCTCTTTTCGCGACGCGAAGAAACGGGTTGTCGACGATTTCGAGCGCTCTTACATCGAGCAATTGCTGACTGCGCACTCCGGCAATATTACGATCGCGGCGAGAATCGCCAAAAAAGACCGGCGCGCATTCTTCGAGCTGATCCGGAAGCACCATATCGAGCCCCAGCGTTTTCGCGCCCTGCTGTCCTGACGCCCAGCAATACCGAACTGCGCCAGCGCTCGATCAGGGCGCTTTTTCCGCATGTCCGTCGTGGTCGCAGGCCTGAAATGACGTTTCCAAGCGATGCCGGCAACCGATGCCGGGCTTCGCCCATGAGCGTGCGCGAAGGAGACGCGACGTCGGGCGGATAAAATTGTCCAGGTGCAGTGATGTTTTCGTCCATGCGCACAGTCTCTGGAAACCAAGCGAAAACGGTCGCGGCAATGGCGGTCTGCGCTTGGTGGCCATGACAAAAAAATCCTGCCTGCCGTCTGCGAATGGCACGGAATCTGTGTTGAATCAATCGGTTATCCGTCTTCGTGGCGTGGCATGAACCTTGCGACATCCATTCGCAGCTGTCGCTGAACGACGGGCTATGGAAAAGAACTCGAGGTCGCAGACGACGCTATTGGCATTGGCCGCCTATCTCAGCGCCAATCCCTACGCATGCGACACGAGCGAGGGAATTCTTCGTTGGTGGCTGGACGAAAGACAGGAGGCGGTGATGGACGAGCTGATGGATGCATTGGGCCACATGAAGCGGGCAGGCATCGTCGAGGAAATCGTCGCCGCCGACGGGCGCCGCCGCTATCGCCGCATTGCAAGCGACGAGCAGCTGGCAACGCTGCTTGCCGCGCTGCGTGGAGATGCATGACGCATGGCGAACTACCGCGCCATCGCAGCGACTAGCACGGCACTGGCCGGACTGCTTCGCGACCGTTATCCACGCGATGAGTTCGGCGCGGGGCTCGACGTGAGCCTGTATCAGACCCGCGATTTCGAGACCCCGATGCAGGAAGGGTTCTCGATCTATCTCTATCGCGTCGCGATCAACGGCGCGGTCCGCAATCTGACCCTGCGCCGCACGCCCGACGGGCGGCGGCTGCGTCCGTCGCTGCCGCTCGATCTGCATTACGTGATCACGCCCTGGGCGCAGGATGCCGAACGCCAGCACCGCATGCTCGGCTGGGCGATGCGCTTGATGGAGGACGTAAGCGTGCTCAGCGCGGGCCATCTGAATCATTACCTGCCGGAGACCAACACCTTCCTGCCGGGTGAAGGCGTCGAATTGATCTGCGACCCGCTGTCGTTCTCCGACTATCTGACGCTATGGGATCGCCTGCGTCCGCGACTGCCGGCCTCGGCGACGTATGCATTGCGCATGGTGTTGATCGACTCGGATGTCCATGTCGACGATGGCGCTGCGGTGCAGACCCGGCGCTTCGAATTCAAGGAGCCGGTCGTTTGAGCGCAGTGATGCCGACGATCGAAGTCCTGCAGCGCAACGCCGCGCTCGGCCTGCGTTTCTGGGACATGGCGGCATCGACATCCGCGGTGGACGGCCTGCGCGTGGAGGTCTATCCGCGCCGCAATCCCAACGCGCGCAAGCGCGCGCTGCCCGGCCCCAGCGGCATCTATGTCGCCCATGGCGTCAGCGGCCTGCGCGATTTCGAATTCGAGGAATCCGCGCCATCCGATCCGGCCGATGCGCCATGGCGTCATGCGCTGGACGCATCTCCCATGATCGCTGCCGGTTACCGGGTGGAAGTGACCGATCCGAAGGGACGCTTCCTGCCGGTCGCATTCGACGCGGAACTGCCGGCGCGCGGCCTGTTCAACTGGCTCGCGCCGTGGATTTCTCCGCCGCAGCCGATCGCACTGCCGGGCGCGTCGATCGCATCGCCGCAGATGTTGATCGAGCGCATCCCGCTGTTCTCCGCGCCCAGTCGCCCGGTGCCCGAGCCGCTGGCCGTGGTCTACGCGCAGGTGCGCGATATCGGCAGCGGGCATCCAGCCGGATGGAGTCTGCTTGCAGTGAATATCGATGGTATGCAGGCGGGCTTGGGCATGGCCGATGCGCAAGGCCGCGTCGCGGTGATGTTTCCCTATCCGGAACCACCACGCGCACCGCTGTTTTCTCCACCGGAAGCGCGCAGCGACTTCCGCTGGCTGCTGGATCTGACCGCGTTCTGTACCCCTGCGTCGCCGACGGTCGCGGCGCCGGACTTTCCCGACCTGGCCGAGATACTCGGGCAACTGGCGGCGCCCTGCACGGTGATCGACTCGATGTCGTCGCCTGCGGTACCGCGTCGCCTCGAGTATCGCGTGCCGATGACCGCCAAAACCGAAGGTCAGCCGGAAGCGGACGCTTCCTGGCTGTTGATATCCACCGCATGAGCGCGTTGCGTGAAGCCACGTTGCGTTTAGGCAAAATCCTAGGCAAGGAGAACAGTTATGCCTGAGTATCTGGCTCCTGGTGTCTTCGTCGAAGAGGTTTCGTTCCGCGCGAAATCGATCGAGGGCGTCAGCACCACCACCACCGGGTTCGTCGGTCCGACCCGTTATGGTCCCCTGAACCTCGAACCCGAGATCGTCACCAGCCTGGTGGAGTTCGAACGCACCTACGGCAATCGCGACAAGCTGGTATTCGACGGCAGCGATTTCGACAACTACATGTGGCATGGCGCGCGCGCCTTCTTCGAAGAAGGCGGCAAGCGGCTGTATGTCAGTCGCGTCTACACGCCGAGCGACGAAGAAGATCCTTTGTCGGGACATGCCCGGGGCGGCCTGCCCGGAAGTCCGTCGCCGATGACGGTGTTCGCCCGCTTCCCGGGGCGGGCCGGCGATGCGCGCGTCAGCTTCGTCTTCAGCGTCGGTCAGAGTCTGCTGATCAGCGTCGGCGGCGCACCGCGCATCAGCGCACTGCAGGCGCGCGACGTGGTCTGGATCCGGCCGATCGACACCACCTTGACGTCGCCGCCAGCCGCCGATGGCTATTACCTCGCGCTGCGCGATACCGTCAACAATACGTGGGCATTCTCGTCCTCCGGCGACGATCTGGCGACGGCCGACGTACAGCTGGCCGATTTGACGCCCGGCAGCTACGAAGTGCGTGTCGTCAGCGTCAGCGTCGTGGTGGAGCCCTTGGGCGGTGGCGATGGATTCTTCGCGACCGACCTGCCGCTAGACCCCGAGCACCAGCGCGCCGGCAGCCCGGATTCGATGTTCGATTACTTCGCCGAGAATCCCGCGAGCCTGACCCGTGCGCGCACCAATCCGATCATGTTCCGCGACGAGGACATCCAGGCGATCAATACCGGCGTCGAGCTGTTGAATGCGTTCTTCGACGCCGACCCGGCCGCGTCGCTGTCGCCACCCATCGGGCTGCGCGCCGCGCTGCAGAATCTCGAAAGCACCGCCGCCCAGCGCAGTCTCTCGATCGTGATCGAGGACGGCAACGACGGCAGCCGCCCACAGGCGGACGAGTACGAAGGTCGCGTCGATGCCACCACCGACCGCAAGACCGGGCTGAAACAGTTCGAGGATCTGGAGGATATCTCCATCGTCGGGGCGCCGGGGTCCACCTATCTGTACGACGATACCGGCTATGGGCCGACCGCCAGAACCATCGTCCGCTCGCTGATCTCGCACGCGGAACGGATGAAGTACTGCATCGCGGTGCTGGACAGCGGCAACGACCAGTCGATCAGCCAGGTGCGGGCGATGCGCGCGCAGCTCGATTCCAAACATGCCGCGCTCTACTACCCGTGGGTGCGCATCCTCGATCCGGTGACCCAGCGCGAGACGCACATGCCGCCGTCCGGATTCGTGGCCGGTATCTATGCCCGCAACGACATCAATCGCGCGGTCTACAAGGCGCCGGCCAACGAGGTGGTGAATCTCGCGCTGGGCTTCGAGCGGTTCCTCAACAAGTCGCAGCAGGAAGTGCTGAATCCCGAAGGCATCAACTGCTTCCGCTATTTCGAAGGCCGCGGCATGCGCCTGTGGGGCGCGCGCACGATCAGTTCGGATTCGGAATGGAAGTACGTCAATCTGCGCCGCTATTTCGCCTATCTCGAACGCTCCATCGACAAGGGCACGCAGTGGGCGGTGTTCGAGCCCAACGGCGAACAGCTGTGGGCGAACGTGCGCCGGACGATCGAGGATTTCCTGCTCAACGAGTGGCAGAACGGCGCATTGCTGGGTGAAAAGCCAGAGAAGGCCTACTTCGTCAAATGCGACCGCTCGACGATGTCGCAGAACGATCTGGACAACGGTCGCCTGATCTGTCTGGTCGGCGTCGCACCGCTACGGCCCGCCGAATTCGTCATCTTCCGCATCGGCCAATGGACCTCCGACCGCAAGGTCTGATGTCCGAAGCATTCCGGCTCTGAAAAAATCCGTTGGAGAGTGTTGTCATGGCCAAGCTACGCGATCGTCCTTACGTGCAGTTCAACTTCCTCGTCGATCTCGGTGACGGCGTCACCGAAGGCGCCCAGGCGGGATTCCAGGAGCTCAGCGGTATCGGCATGGAAGTCACGGTGTCCGAATACCGCAACGGCAATCACAAAGAAAACAGCGTGATGAAAATCACCGGCATGAACAAATCGACCGACGTCACCATGAAGCGTGGCGTCATCGGTTCGCTCAATCTCTATCAGTGGCTCGACCAGATCCGCAACGGCGACCAGAAAGCGATGCGCACGGTGACGATCCAGCTGCAGAACGAGGATCACACCGACATCGTCCAGACCTGGAAGCTGCTGCGCGCGCGCATCATCAAGCACACCAGCGGCCCGTTCAACGCGAAGGGCACCGATGTCGCGATGGAAGAGCTGGTGCTGGCGTACGAACGGCTCGAAATGGAGTGACGGACGTGGCGAACCTGCGGCGACTGCCGGGCATCCAGGTCGATGTGGCGCCCCCGCCTGCGGCGGAGGCGCTGCCGCGCATGGATGTCGCGGTCTTCGTCGGGTTCGCATCGACCGGTCCGCTGCATCTTCCGGTCGCGATCGAAAGCCCGTCGCAATACGCGACGGTGTTCGGCGCCGATGCCCGTCTGGCGTGGGACGCCAGGCGCGGTGAGCGCGTCGTCGCCCATCTGGGCGCTTCGGTGCGCGCGTTCTTCGCCAACGGCGGTCGGCGGTGCTGGGTGATCCGGGTCGCGCATACCGCGTGGACCGAAGCGTTGCGCAGCCGTCCTGCGGGCGAACCGGCGCCGGCCGTCGCCATCGCGAATCGATTCGCGGTGCCCGGTGTGCTGGCGATCCCGCCTGCCGTCTCGCCGACCGCAGGCGTATTGGCACCCGCTGCACTCGTGGCGCGCTGCGAAGGCGCATGGTCCGATACCCTCACCCTGAGCATCGCACTGCAGCGGCGTGGCCTGGCGGTGGAAGCCTGGTCCGCTGGCGCATCGCCAGCCGATGGACGCTACAGCTTCGACTGCCGTCAGCCGCTGCGCGTCGGCGATCTGCTGCAGATCGGCAGCGACAGTGCCATCTGCGCCTATCTCCGCGTCGAACAGATCGCAGCCGGATCGGCACCATCAACGCCGTATCGTGTCGAAGCGCGGCTGCTCGCCGCCTTCGAGCGCGTGATCCTCTCCGTATCACCCGATACCATCGTCGGCACCGCCCGGGTCGGCGACAACAGTTTCGATACGCTCGCGACCCTGCATCTGGACGCGACGTCATCGGCGGCGGGCGCGGTTCGGCTCGAATTCGACGAAGCCTTGCCGGCGACCGTGTGGTCCGGGCATTGGGCCCGCTTCGATGCCGGCACGCAGACGCTGTGGATGCGTATCGACGAGATCGAACGGCGCGCGTCTGCCAATACAAGCCCGCCGTCCTCGGGCACCGAAGCGATCGTGTCTGCGGTCTCCGGCCCGGCCTGGCGGGTGTTGGACGACACCGCCATTGCCTTGCTCGAACCTCTGGTCTCCGCACAGGCGCTGGAGATCGAACTGCGCGTCGCCTCCGAGCAGGGCCCGGTCGCGCGGCTGCGCGGACTCGGCCTGACGCCGGAGCGTCCGACCAATGTCTGGGAACAGCAGGTCGACGGCGTGTTCTATCGGCAGCGCGACGATCTCTCCGCAATCGCGCCGGAGGATCTGCAGCGCTTTCCGCTCGCGGCCGAAGACACCACGCCCCCCGAGGCGTGGTTGCCGCTTGGCGTGGACTCCCTGTTCGGCGCCGCGATGCCGCCATCGCATCAGGACGCGACCGCGCTGGAACGCGACGGACTGGCCACGTTCGACAGCACCCTGTTTCTCGATCCCGAACTTGCGCTGGACAGTGTCGATGGCCTGCTCGCGCATGCCGACGACATCCGGTTGATCCGCGAGAACACCCGGTCGCTCAGCGGACTGCATGCCGTGTTCGGCATCGGCGCGGGCGGTGTCTTCAGCGAAACCAGTCTGCTCGCCATGCCCGATGCGGTGCATCTGGGCTGGCGCCGTCGCGAGGATGAGATCGATGCGGTCGGCGAGCCCTTGCCGCCAGCGCCGCCAGCGCACTGGCGCACCCACCGCGGCGCGTGTTCGCAGGTCGCAGACGCTGCATCGGATGCAGCAGAACAGGATCAGAGCACTCTGTCCGAACCCGACTTCGGCACGTTCCTGGACTGCACCACGCGACGCATCGATGCGCCGATGCTGGAAGGCCCGGACGCCCCGGTTCGTCCGGGTCCCTACCGGCTGACCTGGACGCAGGTCGAACCTGCGGCACAGTACGCGCTGTTCGAAGCGACCCTCGTCGATTTCAGCGACGAACGCGAAATCTATCGCGGCGTCGCTGCCGAATATGTGGCGATGTCGCAGCGCGAGGGGCTTTATCGTTATCGGGTGTTCGCCCACGTCGGCGCCGAACGCAGCGCGGGCTCCAATCCGATCGCGGTGCGCGTCCGCGCCGAGGAATGGGTGCAATACGAGCCCGAGAACGGCGACCTCTTCGAGGCCGAATGGTTGGCCATCCATCGTGCCGCTCTGCGGATGGCCGCCGCCAGCGGCGATCTGTTCGTGGCGCTGTCCATGCCCCGTCATTTCGAGACCGCTCAGGCCCTGCGCTACACCCAGCGGCTGCGCGCGGTGCGCCAGCCGCCGGACATCGCCGATGCGCAGGCGTTCGGTTTCAACGAGGCGCGCGCACTGAGCTATGGCGCGATGTACTTTCCGTGGCTGCTGTCGGAGACGCGCAACAAACAGACGTCGACTGGCGTGAAGCGTGGAAATCCGGCGATACCGCCCGATGGCGTCGCCGTCGGCGTGCTCGCCGCGCGGGCATCCGTGCGCGGCGCATGGATCGCTGCGGCGAACGAGTCGATGAAGGACGTGGTGGCGCTGACGCCGCTGATTCCGGCCGGCGACTGGCAGGCGCTGCAGGATGCGCAGATCAATCTGCTGCGCAACGATCCGCGCGGGTTCTTCGCGCTGTCGGCGGACACGCTGGCGCTGGATGCGGAACTGCGTCTGATCAACGTCCGCCGCCTGTTGATCCTGCTGCGCCGCATGGCGCTGCGGCGCGGCACGATGTACGTGTTCGAACCGAATGGCCCGGTGCTGCGGCGTTCGATCCAGCGCGGATTCGATCTGCTGCTGACCGAGCTGTTCAACCGCGGCGCGTTCGCCGGCGCAACCCCGGCGCAATCGTTCCGCGTGGTGACCGACGAAGGCGTCAATCCGCGCGGATCGGTCGATGCGGGCCGGCTGTTCGTGGAGCTGCGGGTGGCGCCATCGCTGCCGATGCGCTTCATCGCCGTGCGCCTGGCGCAAAGCGGCGAGCGGCTGTCCGTGGTCGAGGAGCTGTGAACATGATCGCGAACGTGCCCCGCGCCGCAGTCAGGCTTCGCAAGTCAGATGCATGCCCCGACGCGGGAGACGGCGCATGAGCGTCTATCCGTTCACGAATTTCAATTTCTCGGTCGAGATCAACCGCGGCGACGACGCGAAGCCGCTGGCCAACGCCGCCTTCGCCGAATGCGATGGCCTCGAAATGAGCATGGAAGTGAAAACCATCCGCGAAGGCGGCGGCAACGATCGCCAGATCCGCCTCAACGGCGGCGTGACCTACGGGAATCTCACGCTCAAGCGCGGCATGACCGAAGGCTTCGATCTGTGGAAGTGGTTCCGCGACAGCGTCGCCGATCCGCGCCTGCGCGCGAATGCCGAAGTGGTGCTGCTCGCGGCCGACGGCGCGACCGTGCGCGCGCGCTTCCAGCTGTCGCGCTGCGTGCCGGTCAAGCTCAAGGCGCCGGCCATGAACGCGCGCGATGGGCAGATCGCGATCGAAGAGTTGCAGATGGCCTACGAAACCCTGTCGCTGAAGGAGCTGGACGCATGAACCGCAGGGAGGCCATGGCATGAGTCTGGAAAAAGCCCAGTTGATCGAACTCGATCAGAGTTTCGAAAAGGAGAAGGACGGCGGCCGAAAGGCACTGGTGCAGTTCAATCCTGAAACCCTGAAAGTGACCTTCGCCAATCAGATCGTGCAGCCGCAGGGCGGCGACCAGGCCGCCGGCAATGCCGGGCGCCAGTTCGTCGGCGCGGGCACCACCAAGCTGGCGCTGCAGCTGTGGTTCGACGTGACCGCGATGGAAAAGGATGCGGTCGACGACGTGCGCCGCTTGACCCAGGACGTGGTCTATTTCATGACCCCGCAGAAATCCGATCAGGACCCGGCCAAGCTCGCGCCACCGGGGCTGCGGTTCCAGTGGGGTTCGTTCCTGTTCGACGGCATGGTCGAAGCGCTCGAAGAGACGCTGGAATTCTTCTCGCCGGACGGCAAACCGCTGCGCGCGAGCATCAATCTCACGCTGTCGCAGCAGAAAATCCTGGTCGCGACGTTCGAGGGCGACGGCAAGGTGCCCAATCAGCCCGGACAGACGCCGCTGAAAAGCGCGAAGCAGGGCGATTCGCTGCAGAACATGGCCGGCAAGAACGGCAAGTCGGATTGGCAGGGCATCGCCGCGGCCAACGGCATCGAAGATCCATTGCGCATGTCGCCCGGGCAACTGGTGAATCTGGACATCTCTGCAGGTGCGGGCGCGAGCGTCGGCGGCAGCGCGTCGTTTGGCGTGTCGATCGGCGCGAGCGCATCGGTAGGCGCCAGCGCATCGCTGGGCACGTCCGCAGGCGTCGGCGCATCGATCAGTGGTCCCAACGCATCGCTCGGCGGCAGCGTCGGCGGTTCGATTTCGTTCGGTTGACGGAGACAGTCATGGGTGTAGTGATCAACGATTTCGAAGTGCTTCCGGACCCGCGCGGCGCACAGCAGCGCGATGCGAAATCCGGCGCGCAGGCGGAGGGCGATGCCGGCGACAAGCCCGACCCCCGCGACATCGAGACCGCATTGCGCGACATCGATCGGCGCGCACTGCGCGTCTGGTCTTACTGATCGTCCTGCTGATCGTCCTACTGACCGTCGTACTGACAGAGGCTTCAGAATCCATGGCGCAAATCGCGACATTGCCGGTCAGCCCTGCAAGACCTTCGATCGAAATCGATGGTCGGCCTCAGGACGTGCTCGGCAGCAGCCTGATGTCGCTCGATATCGCCGAGTCCGAAGAAGGGCTGTCGCGCTGCGAACTGGTCTTTGGCAACTGGGGCGGCGCCGGCAAGGCGGGCTTCCAGCACTTCGGTCGCGATGTGCTCGAATTCGGCAAGCCGCTGACCGTGAAACTGGGCGACGGCAAACTGTTCGATGGCCGTATCAGCGCGATCTCCGGCATCTTTCCCGATGGCGGCACCGCGCAGATCGGCGTGTTCGCCGAAGACCGGCTGCAGGATCTGCGGATGACGCGCCGCACCCGGGCGTTCGCGGATGCCAGCCTGAAGGATGTGCTGGACAAGATCGCACTTGAACACGGCCTGCAGTCGGAGGTGTCGTTCAAAAGCGACACCCATGCCTTGCTGGCGCAGGTCAACCAGAGCGATCTGGCCTTCATCCGCGACCTGGCCCGACGCGAAGACGCGCAGATCTGGGTCGAGGGCACCACGCTGAAAGCTGCGCCGCGTTCGCAGCGCAACGGCACGAAGGTGGAACTCGCGTGGGCCGGCACGCTGCGCGAGTTCGAAGTCTGCGCCGATCTCGCCCATCAGCGCACCAAGCTGGTCGGCGCCGGCTGGAGCGTCGCCGACAAGCGCGTCGCCAAACACGAAGCCGACGACGGCGCGATCCGCGCCGAACTCAATAGCGGCGTCGGCGGCGCGGAGATTCTGCAGAAGGCGTTCGGCGCGCGCGTGGACACCCTCGCGCATGCGCTGCCGGTGTCGGATGCCGAGGCGCTCGCGCTGTCGGAAGCGAGTTTCCGCCACATGGCGAGGCGATTCGTCACCGCGCGCGGTGTGGCGAAAACCAGCGACACCTTGCGGGTGGGCGCGAAACTCTCGCTCAAAGGTCTGGGCCCGCTGTTCGAAGGCGACTACACCGTGACCGAAGTGCATATCCGCTTCGAAAAGAAGCTCGGCTTGCGTACCGAATTCTGGTGCGACCGCCCCGCGATCGGGCGAGGTTGAGCACCGATGCGCATCGTCGACCTGCCTCCCTTCGAACAGCAATTGAACGAGCGCCTGCCGACCGGCTGGGGCGGACGCTGGTACGGCGTGTTCGTCGCGCTGGTGATCGACATCAAGGATCCGGACAGCCAGGGGCGGGTGAAGATCACCCTGCCGTGGACGCCGGACGCCGACGGCCAACGCTACGAAGGCTGGGCGCGGCTGGCGACATTGTTCGGCGGCAACAATCGCGGCAGCTGGTTCATTCCCGATGTCGACGATGAAGTGCTGGTGTGCTTCGAGCACGGCGATCCGCGCCATCCCTGCGTCATCGGCGGCCTGTGGAACGGCAGCGATAAGCCGCCGGAGTCGATGGACGGCAGCGGCAACAACTACAAGAAGGTGCTGTGCTCGCGCAACGGCGTGAAGATCACCCTCGACGATCAGGACGGCCGCGAGCAATTGATGCTGGAAACGCCGGGTGGTCAGAAGATCACGCTCAAGGACGGGCCCGGCGCAGTGGAGGTGGTCGACAGCAACGGCAATTCGATCAAGCTCGAAGCGGCGGGCATCACCATCACCGCGTCGGCGAAAGTCACCGTCAACGCCAGTCAAGTCTCGGTCAGCGCCGGCATGGTCAAGGTCGACGCCGGCATGTCGACGTTCTCGGGCGTGGTCAAGGCGGACACGGTCATCTGCAACAGCATCATCAGCGCCTCGTACACGCCAGGCGCGGGGAACATCTGGTGATCGCATGAGCGCACGGGCCCACATCATCCATCCCACGCAGCCCATGCAGCCTATGCAGTCGGGGAGGCCGACATGAGCGGCCATCCGCTGCGCTGGCAATCGCCGCAGCCGCTGTGGTCGCGCTTCGGCGCGGATGCCGCGACGGCTGCGCTCGCGCCGGAGCAGGCGCGTCCGGCGATCCTGCGCTTCGGCAGCGACGAATTCATGGAGCAGATCTTCGCGATTCTCGAACGCGATCCGACCCGCATCGATGCGCTGGTGGCGCGCGAGGAATCCTGGCGCAAGCCGATGGCCGATGCGCCCGATCTGATCGAACGCACGCCGCTGCCGCAATTGATGAAAGACTCGGCCCGCATCGCCGCCGCCACCGTGCCGAAAGCGCCGGTGCCGGCGCCGCCCGCCTCGGAAGGGCCGCTGAAGCTGTATCAGCCCGCGCATCAGCGCTATTACCTGGCCGCCGCGAGTCTGGTCTGCGGCATCCAGGGCCTGCCCGAGCACGCGGTGATTCCCAGCGGTTCGGAGGAAGTGTTCGTGGTGCTGCGTCGGCTGATGCCGGCGCCGAACGATCCTGCGAACAGCGAGATCCTGCACGAATTCGCCTACGTCAAGGATGCGCAGGGCGCGCGCTGGCAGCGCTGCCACGCGGCCGACGATGCGGCGCGCTACATCCCCGGCGAAGAGCGGCTGCCGGTGTTTGCGCTGTCGTTCAACGACGACGGCTCCATCTTTCGTTTCGGCGGAAAATTCAAAGCAGGAAGGCAGCGTCTCGCGCTTCACGATCAGAGTATGGTAGCGAGTCGCGTCAAAGGAATTGGGC
>JANLSB010000537.1:0-4074 GCA_031362125.1 Lysobacterales bacterium
ATCGACGACGGCCTGCACTTGGACGAGAACGAGAAAAACGAATTCCGGATCAAGGTCGGCGTGGATTTCTAAGCCGCAAATTGCTGGTGGGGTTCCGGCCTGATGTGGAGGCATTTCCACATCAGGCCGGCATACGGCACAATCGATTGAATGCCGTCAGTGTTTTTCTGTCGCTTCGAGCGCGACCAGAAAAGCTATGCCTTTTTCCGAAATTACATGCTCGTTGCCTTTGACGTTCGATGCAGTGGAGGAAATACTGGTCGGCGACCAGCATTCCCCCGGCGCGCAGGCGCTTCAATGCTTCGCGTCGTTTGGGGACAGGGCAGGTTTTTCTTTGTCTTGCTTGGTTATTGCGCTGATCGTGTGTGTGGTCAAAAGGGTAGTCAAAATCAGTTTGCGGCGATCGTCGGATTCTCGGCATCCAGCGCCACTCTTCATGACCACGATAGCGTCATGGCGAACCAGAGCCACGTCAGGCCAAGCAATGGCGCTGGAAAGCGCTATCAAGCTGCCCTTGCCTTCGCCGTAACTTCATGATTCCAAAGGAAAGGGGCACGGCACGGGTGGTGCTCTGGGAGCGACTACCGCCCTGCAATAATTCTATGAGACGTTAGGCGATCAATATTCAGCCATCACCTCTCGTAGTCCCCTCCGGAATCCTGCAGATGACGACACGCTACTGGCGTTTTTCCACATTGGCTTTTTCACTCACGCTGGCGCTTTCCAATACGGCGCAGGCGGCCGAGATCGTCCACCCGGACCACTACGAATTCGATGCCACGCTGAGTGCGTCGCTGGCACCGGTCGCGGGTCGTTATCCGATCACGCTGTTTTTCGATTACCCCTCCGCTGGCGAGATGACTGCCGCCGCCTGGACACTGGAAGCGGTCGCGCCCGATGGCCGCGTCGTGCGTCGCTGGCAGGGCATCAAGATGCTGCCCGATCAGCACGCGGCCATGCGCATGGCGTGGGATGGTCGCGACCAGCAGGGGCGCGCGCTGTCAGCCGGCTACTACACGTTGCGCCTTCGCGCCGCGCCGACGGTGCAGATGGGCGCGGACGCGCGCGCGCCGATGTCCCGACGCATTTCGGACGCCTTCACCGCATTCGCCGACGAAGTCCATGAGCAGAGCGTTGACGTCATGGTCGGCCGTGTGGCCCCGGCGCGCGTGTCGAAGATCGAACCGCTGGCTGTTGGCGTTGCCCAGGACATCGCCGCCCGGCAGGGCGCGACGAACGGCAATTCCGGCCGACGCCCTAACGTGGTCAAGTCGACCTCGGCGCCCGGTGGCCTGCCCTACACGATCTACTACGGCAACATGCACAGCCAGACCAACCACAGCGACGGCGGCACCGCGCTCGCCAGTTGCAACGGCTCCGAATCGCCGCAGGCCGGCGAATTCGGTCCAGCCGAGGCCTACGCCATGATGCAGACCCAGGCCGGCGGCGATTTTTTGCTCGCCTCCGAGCACAACCACATGTACGACGGATCGACGGGGACCAACGCCTCTGCGACTCCCGCGGCCGCCAACGGCCTGTTCAACAGCGGCATCGCGGCGGCCAACAACTACAACGCCGCCAACCCCACCTTCCTCGCGCTCTACGGCATGGAGTGGGGCGTCATCAGCAACGGCGGCCACCTCAACCTGATCAACCCCGATGCGCTGGCGAGTTGGGAGAGCAACAGCAGCGGCCAGCTCTTGGGCACAGTCTCCACCCCGAAGAGCGATTACGCGACGCTGTACGCGGCCATGCGCCAGCGCGGCTGGATCGGCCAGTTCAACCATCCGTCGACCTCGCAGTTCGCGATCGGCGGCACTGGCATGGCTTACAACGCCGATGGCGTGGAAGTGATGGTGCTGACCGAGATCCTCAACAGCTCCGCGTTCTCGGTCAACACGACCCAGACCGAAACCAGTCGCAGTAGCTACCCCGGCGCTTGGAACCGGCTGCTGGAGCGCGGCTACAAGGTCGCGCCGGCCAGCAACCAGGACAACCATTGCGCGAACTGGGGCCTGAGCTTCACCAACCGCACCGGCGTGCTGCTGCCGACCGGCACCACGCTGAACCACGCGAACTTCGTGGACGCGCTGCGCGCGCGCCGCACGTTCGCCACCGAAGACAAGACCGGCCAGTTGGTGCTGACCGCCAACGGCCGTGTGATGGGCGAAACCTTCAGCAACAGCGGTTTGCTTACCCTGTCCGCCAACTACGCCAGCACCAGCGGCCAGACCGTGCAACGCGTGCAGTTCTTCGAAGGCGTGCCCGAACGCAACGGTACCGTCACCCAGCTCACCGAGGGCAATGGCACCCATGCCTTCACGCCCAGCGTCGGCCAGCATTTCTACTACGCCTTGGTCACTCAGGCCAATGGCCTGCGCCTGTGGTCGGCTCCAATCTGGGTCGAGCAGACGGCCGGAGGCCCGGACACCACGCCGCCTGCCGTCAGCGCCAGCGTATCCGGCACCAGCGGCACCATCACGCTGGCGGCGAGCGCGACGGACAATGTCGGCGTGACCGATGTCGAGTTCTATATCGACAATGTGCTGCGAGGCAGCGACAACACCGCGCCTTATTCGATCGCCTACAACTCGAACGCGTTGGTCAACGGTACCCACAACCTGACCGCCAAGGCCTTCGATGGCGCCGGCAACACCGCCACGTCGGCGGCCGTGTCCTTCGCTGTCAACAACATTGCGCCGATCGCCAATTTCAGCGCCAGCGTCTCGGGGCTCACCGCCGCCTTCACGGATTCGTCCACCGACGCGGATGGCACCATCGCATCGCGCAGTTGGAACTTCGGCGATGGCACCAGCGCCACCGACACCAACCCGAGCCATACCTACGCGACCGCTGGTACCTACACTGTCACCTTGACTGTCACCGACGACACCGGGCTGACCAACACCAAGACCCAGACGGTCAACGTGGGCAGCAGCACCGTGCAGACCTACAGCAACACGACCGATGTTGCCATCGCGGACAACGCTACGGTCACCAGCTCAATTGTGGTCTCGGGCCGTGCCGGTAAAGCCCCCAGCGCGACTCCGGTCGAAGTGAACATCGTCCACACCTATATCGGCGACCTGAAAGTCGATTTGATCGCCCCGGACGGCAGCGTCTACGTGCTGCATAACCGCAGCGGCGGCGGTACCGACAACATCGTCAGGACCTACTCGGTCAATCTGTCCACCGAAACCATCAACGGCACTTGGAAGCTGCGCGTGAATGACAACGCCAGCGCCGATGTTGGCTATATCGATAGTTGGACCCTGACGTTCTGATGCAGAACGCAATGTAGATGTGAGGTGCTGCGGCACCGCAGGCGCCGTCGTGAGGAATCACGACGGCGTTTTTGTTGGTGGCTTTCGGCCTATTCTGTTGAAAAAGCTCGGTTGTTCAATGCGGCTTGTTTGAAATCGGCCGCGAGATTTCAATTTTGGCTCTTTAAATCTCTCGAAATTTCCTCAGAATCGAATTGTTTTTGCGCCTTCTTCGAGTTGCTTCGAGTTATAGGCCAGAAGCGGTCACTCGCAAGTCCTGAATCAAGCCGACCCTCGAAGCTGCTTCGCGGCTTGAACGAACTGTCAGGCGGCGTCGCGGGCCGGAACGACAGTGCTTTTCGGCTCATGAGCTCCCACGATCAGTAGCCACAGACAAGTGCCGATCTCTCCGATGGTGGCGGGCAGCGTGACGAAACCCGCGATGGCGGTATCCGGGTAGCCTGGGAAAAGCGCGCGTCCAAAGACGTCGAGCAGGTAGCCGAAGCACCCCGCCATCAGCAGGATACCCAAGGCCTTGGGAAGAAAGTCGGACCTGAACACCAGGTACCCGAACGGGAGCAGCCACAGCCCCCAGAAAATCTTGGAGACCAGGATTCCGTTACGGAACGCATCTAGCGACAGCATCACTTGGGCCTGCAACTGCTCGGTCGTGAATACCCGCAGGTGATCCGCGTCGCTCAAGAGCGACAGGATGTCGAGCTTGTTGAGCAGATTGACGAAAGAGATGGGGACGCTGACCACGGCGAACGCCACCATGAGCGCGGCGGCGTTCTTGCCGACCGGGCTGAGC
>JANLSB010000568.1:0-3468 GCA_031362125.1 Lysobacterales bacterium
CGCCGATCTGGATGGTCATGCGTTGCTCCTGCGTGCGTGGGTGCGGGGGGAAGGAAGGCACAGTGTAAAAGGAATTCTGAATGGGCGTGAGACGGCCCTTGAAAATGATCCCCTTGAAAACGGAGAGCCGGCGCCTATTTCCTGAGCATGGCGGCATGGTGCCGCCCTTCAACGGAGAACTTCCATGAGCCTCATGCGCTACCAACAGGCGTGGCCTGCACAGGCCCGCATCCCAAGTGATCTGAAGCAGGTTTTCGATCGCTTCCTCAACAATGCCGAAACCACCGACGAATCGGCCGTGGTCACCAGCCAGTGGGTGCCCCGCGTCGACATCAAGGAAGAAGCGGACCGTTTCGTGATCCTGGCGGACTTGCCGGGTGTCGATCCGGAACATGTCGAAGTACTGATGGACAAAGGCATCCTGAGCATCAAGGGCGAACGCAGCAGCGAAGTGGCCGAGCAGTCCGAACGTTTCTCGCGGATCGAGCGCCGCTACGGCAGTTTCCATCGCCGCTTCGCGCTGCCAGATACCGCAGATGCAGAAGGCATCTGTGCGACCGGGCACAACGGCGTGCTTGAGGTCGTCATTCCCAAGCGCCCGGAATCCACGCCGCGTCGTATCCAGGTCGGTAGCCAGCAGGCGGCGAAGGCCTGATGTTCGCGACAACGACTGCGCATGGCTTGCATCGCAGGCCGTGCGCAGGCCGTTGCCGCAGCGGTTTCGTTATAGTGGATCGCATCGTCACGACATTTTCGGATTCGCAGCATGCGCTTCAAGGATTACTACGACGTTCTCGGGGTCGAGCCCGGTGCCGGCGAGGCGGAAATCAAGACCGCCTATCGCCGGCTTGCGCGCAAATTCCATCCGGATGTCAGCAAGGAATCCGGCGCCGAAGAAAAGTTCAAGGCCATCAACGAGGCCTACGAAGCGTTGCGCGACCCCGAGAAACGCGCCGCGTACGATCAGTTGCGTGCGCGCGGCTATCGGCCTGGCGATGAAGTGCAGCCGCCGCCCGGCGGTTTCGGCGGAGGTCCTGGTGGGGTCGACTTCGAAGAGATCTTTGCAGGCGGTGGCAATGGTGGTTTCAGCGATTTTTTCCAGGAAATGTTCGGTCGCCGTCGCGGCGCCGGCTTTGGTGGTGGTCCTGGCGGTGCGCCTGGCGGTGCGCCCGGCGGTGCCGGCCCACGCACACGCGGCGACGGTGCGACCCGGGCCAAGGTTGCGGTACCGCTGGAAGCGATCTATCGCGGCGATCCGGTGCGGGTGTCGGTTGGCGGCAGATCGCTGGAAGTGCGCATTCCCAAGGGCATCAAGCCCGGCCAGTCGATCCGGCTCGCGGGGCAGGGTACCGGCGGCGGCGATCTGCTGCTGGAAATCGAATATGCCGCGCACCCGCAATTCGAGGTGGACGGCCGCAACGTCATTCACGTATTGCCGGTGGCGCCGTGGGAAGCCGCGTTGGGCGCATCGATCAGCGTGCCCACGCTGGGCGGACCGGTGGAGCTGAAGATTCCTGCGGATTCAGAGGGCGGTCGCAAACTGCGGTTGCGCGGCCGTGGGCTGCCGGGTGCCGCAAACGCGGCAGCGGGCGATCAGATCGTCGAACTTGAAGTGCTGGCGCCCAAAGCCAATACCGACGAGGAGCGCGAGGCGTATCGGCAGATGCGCGAGATATTCGGTGAGGATTGGCGGCGGGCTTAGCAGGCTGTTGAAAAACAGCCTGGTAGCGCAGCCAAGGTAGGCTGCGACGGCGAAGCAAGCGCGCAAGCGATTGATGATTCGGCGCTATGCGCTTCACCCTTCGTTCCGCTCATGGCCAGCTTCTCTGTTCAGCCTTGCACGCGAGGCTGTCGCCGAGCGCGCGTCCGTACATGTGCCGGATGCGCGACTTGAATGCGCCGGCAGGAGCCGGCGCATTCAGCGATGCTGGCCCCGAAGGGGCGAGCCGCAGGGATGCGACGAGTCAAAACGCACACGAAGTGCGTTTTTCAACAACCTGTTAGAGCCCGGTCACGTACCTGGTGATCGTGTCCGACAACTCGTCTTCGCTGAAGGGTTTGGTCAGATAGGCCTTGGCGCCCTGACGCATGCCCCACATGCGGTCGGTGTCCTGATCCTTGGTGGTCACCAGAACGATCGGAATGTGTTTGGTCGTCGGCTCGCGACAGATGGTGCGGGTGGCCTGGAAGCCGTTGAGGTTCGGCATCACCACATCCATCAGGATCAGGTCGGGGATTTCGCGCTTGGCCACTTCGACGCCAGCGGCGCCATCCTCGGCGGTCAACGCCTCATGGCCCAATTTCTCGACAATGCGGCGAATGCCCAGCAACTGCGACGGCGAATCGTCGACGATCAGGATGCGTGCCATGTGGACCCCCAGATAAGACTTGAAGCAGTGTAGTCGCCCGGACGGCTGCCCGGAAGCGGGTTGGTGCCATTTGTTGATGTGGTGCACACCCCGGGTCCACATCCGCCATTGTCGATACCGATGGGCCCTCAGCCCCCCACGCGCACCAACGTCCGTCCGAAAGAGCCCCCGGACAGCATTCCGGCGAAAACCTCCGGCAGTCCATTCAGCTCCACTTCCCGGGTGCAGATCGTGTCGAGATGGGCGGGCTTCCAGTCCGAAGCCAGCCGCTTCCAGACTTCATTACGCAGTTCGCGGGCGGTACCGGCCGATGCGACGCCGATCAGGGATACGCCGCGGATGATGAACGGCATGACCGTGGTCGGCAGCTCCGCCGAGGCGGCCAATCCGGCGCTGGCGACATTTCCGTAGGGGCGGGTGCGGGCGAGCAGACTGGCCAGCATCGACCCGCCGACATTGTCCAGGCCGCCGCCGTAGCGCGCGGCTTCCAGCGGCTTGGCCTCGCCCAGAACCTCGCGCCCAAGCACCTGGCTGGCGCCGATGCCTTTCAGGTAATCGGTGTGCTCGGGCTTGCCGCTGATCGCATGCACCTCGTAACCGGCGCGGGTGAAGATATCGATCGCCAGCGAGCCGACGCCCCCGGTCGCACCGGTCACCACCAGCGGGCCGAGCGACGGCGACTGCCGGTTCTCTTCCATCCGCAACAGCGCCAGACCCGCGGTGAAGCCTGCGGTGCCTAGGATCATGCTTTCGCGCAGGCTCAGACCAGTGGGCAAAGGAATCGCCCATTGCGCCTCGATCCGCGCGTACTCGCCATAGCCGCCGTCGCGGGTTTCGCTGAGCCCGCAGCCGGTGACGAGTACCGCGTCGCCTTCCCTGAATCCGGGGTCGGTGGACGCGACCACGTGGCCGGCGACATCGATGCCACCCACCAGCGGGAACGAACGCAGGATCTTGCCCTCGCCGGTGCCGGCCAGCGCGTCCTTGTAGTTGATGTCGGAATAGGCGACGCGCACCACGACGTCGCCGGCCGCGAGGTCGTCGAGCGTCAGCGTCTCGAATCGCGCCTGCACCTTCCGGTCGATTTCATGGATGCGGA
>JANLSB010000577.1:0-4889 GCA_031362125.1 Lysobacterales bacterium
GCCGCGCGCGAAGCGAACGAAGTACTCGATGCGATGGACTCGGGCGATTTCGCGGCAGTGCACGCCCGTTTCGACGCCACCATGGCGGCTGCGGCGAGCGCGGAGCAACTCGCGCAGGTCTGGAAAACGCTGCCGGCGCAGGCCGGCGCGCTGATGACGCGCGGCGAAGCGAAGGTCGTCGAACGCGACGGCCACACGCTGGTGAGCATTCCACTGCAATACGAAAAAGCCGAGTTGAGCGCGATGTTCGCATTCGATGCCGGACACCGCATCGCCGGTTTCACGATCCGTCCGGCGGCAGCGGCCGCATCCGCCGCGCCACCCGTTCCCGCCGATGCGAACTATCGCGAAACCGAAGTGCGCATCGGCGATGAGGTCACCGGTCTGCCGGCGACTCTGGCCCTGCCCAACGGTAAAGGCCCCTTCCCCGCCGTCGTCCTGGTCCACGGTTCCGGCCCGAACGATCGCGACGAGGCCATTGGCCCGAATCGCCCGTTTCTCGACATCGCCCGCGGTCTCGCTGCGCGCGGCATCGCGGTGCTGCGCTACGAGAAGCGCACGAAGGCGCATCCGGAGTCCTTCGCCGATGGCGGCACCATCGATCTCGAAACCACCGATGACGCTGTCTTGGCAGTGGCGCTGCTGCGCAACCAGACCGGCATCGATCCCAATCGCGTGTTCGTGCTCGGCCACAGCCAGGGCGGGATGATGGCGCCGCGCATCGCCGCGCGCGACCCGAAGATCGCCGGACTGATCCTGCTGGCGGCGCCGTCGCGGTCGCTGCTGGACATTCTGATCGAACAGAACCGGCGCATGGCCATCCTCAACGACGGCATGACAAGCGATGCGGAAAGCACGGCGATCCAGCAGCTCGCCGACAGCGTCGCTGCGGTGCGCAGCGGTCGCGAGATCCCGGCAGCGCAGGCACCGATGGGAATGGCACCGGCCTACTGGCGCACCGTCGACGCAGTCGATGCGGTCGCCGAAGCGCGTGCCATCCCGCAGCCGATGCTGATCCTGCAGGGCGCGCGCGACATCCAGGTGGTGGACGCCGATTGGCAGGGCTGGAAAGAAGCCTTCCACGACAGCCCGCGCGCGACGTTCAAACTCTACGAGGCATTGAATCACCTCGCGATTCCCGGCGAGGGCGACGGCAATCTGCAGGAGTACCAGACGCCCGGCAATGTCGCACCGGAATTGATCGCCGATGTCGCGGAATGGATCGCCGCACAGGCCCCAAAAAAGAAGAAGTGACCATCATGCGCCGCGAATTCGCGATTACCGCCCCCGACCTGCGTCTGGCCGTACCTATTCTGATCGACAGCCTGCTCGGCGGCTTGGCCGTTATCGGCCTTGCCCCGCGCCAGGAGCCTTCGGCCTGGCTCGCCGCCATTGCAATCGCCCTGATCCTTGCGCTGATTGTGTGGTCCGTGCGCAGGCGGCATGTCGTGCTGGACGGCGATCTGCTAAGTGTCGCTGCCGGCTTCAACACCGCCCGCGTGTCCATCGCCGATCTGGATCTTGTCGGCGCACGCATCGTCGATCTGACCGCTGACAAGACGCTGCGGCCAGGCATGAAATCGTTCGGCACATCGATGCCGGGCTTTCATGCCGGGCACTTCCGGCTGCGCAACCGTTCGCGCGCCTTCATTCTGATCACCGACAAGAGCAAAGTGCTGGCGCTGCCGCAGCGCGGCGGGCGCATGCTGCTGTTGAGCCTGGAACGCCCGCAGTCCCTGCTGGATGCGCTGCGGACCATGGCAGAGACCAGGGCGCGGCGCTAATCTGTGCGCATGCGCCCTCTGCCCCGCATCCTGCTCAACACCGCACAGATCGAAGCCTGGCCGGCCTGGTTGCTGTCGGCGCGCAGCAATCGCGATGCCCGGATCGTCTCCGCCGCACGCTGGGTACTGCGACGCAAACGCGACGGTCGTTATCTCGCCGCAGAACTGTCTCAAGGCTGGATGGCGCTGGACCCGCATTGGGCCCGCGAACCGGGCGTCGATGCAGCGCTCGATGCAGCGGAAGCACGATTACCCCAGGCAGGCATTCGCGATCCCGGTGACCTCGGGCTCTACGCACTTCGAGAGCGGCTCGAAGCACTGGATATGGACGCCGATGGGTATAGCGAACGCAGCGGGCTGTCGTTGGTGCCCGAACCGCAGTGGCTGGCGCATGCCGGCTTCGACCGCTACCGCCGCCCGCTGTGGCTGCATCCCCGCGCAGCACGCGCTTGGACTGGCCTGCGCGCCGCCGCATTTCAGCATGGCATCGTGCTCGACGCGATATCCGGCTATCGAAGCCACGATTACCAGCTCGGCATCTTCGAACGCAAGCTCGCACGCGGATTGGCCGTCGACGACATTCTCACCGTCAATGCCGCACCCGGCTTCAGCGAACACCACAGCGGTCGCACCCTCGACATCGGCACGCCGGGCGAGCCGCCGGCGGAGGAATCGTTCGAACGTACCGTCGCGTTCGCATGGCTGCGCGAACAAGCGAACGGGCACGGCTTCGTCATGAGTTATCCACGAGACAACCCCCACGGCATCGTCTACGAGCCGTGGCACTGGCGTTATTCCGGATCGCACGCTGAGGATGTTCGCTCATGATTCGTCTGCTCGCGCTTGCGTTGTTGGCCGCACTCGTTCCGTTGACCGCCGATGCGCAATGGCATACGCAGGACGGAGCTACCGTGGAAGACACGCCGTCGCAACAGTCCGAACGCGGCTTCGGCGCGATGTTGCGGATCGCGACCGAGGCCGAATCGAAACGTTTCCACGAAGAGTGGTACGGTACTGCGACCGATCACACGCCGCAATTGCAGACCACAGACAGCGCGCGGCGCGGCGAGACGGTATCGGTACTGGTGTTCTACGCCGGCTGCGCACTGGACGATGCCGTCGACGACATCATCCAGGCGGGCAAGGCGCCCTGCGGCGCGCAACTGCGGATGCGCGTGGTCGCGCCCGATGGTGCGGACTACACCGATCTGAAAGAAATGTCGCTGTCGCAGTCGCAGCCTTCGGCGCCGGGACACATCGTGCAGCTGTCGCCTGTGGAAATGAAGATCCGCTTCGATCCCGAGGACGCGCTCGGCGACTACCGCATCGAAGCGCGCATCGATCACCCCGACAAGGATTCGCTGCTGCAATTGTCGACCACCGTGACGCTGAAGTCAGCCGACGCGGAATGACGCCGACAATCGCGTCGGCCTGGGCCTCCGGCCGCAACAATTTCAATCTGATCCGTCTCATCGCGGCGTGGCTGGTGATCTACAGCCACAGCTGGGCGATTACCGGCACTGCCGGCGCCGATGCCATCGGCGCGCTCACGCGGATCAAATCAGGCGGTGCGCTGGCGGTCGACGTGTTCTTCGTGATCAGCGGCCTCCTGGTCGCGGCCAGTTTCCAGCGCAATCCGCTGCGCGAATTCCTGATCGCGCGCGCGTTGCGCATCTATCCGGCATTGATCGTCTGCATCCTGTTGAGCGTCTGCGTGCTGGGGCCGCTGCTCACGACCGCGCACGGCTATTGGAGCGACGCGAAGACCTGGCGCTATCTCTGGGCCAACGCCAGCCTGTGGCGCGCGGAGTTCTGGCTGCCCGGCGTGTTCGACACCTTCCCGCGCACGGCGGTCAAC
Source organism: Lysobacterales bacterium (assembly GCA_031362125.1). Classification (GTDB taxonomy): domain Bacteria; phylum Pseudomonadota; class Gammaproteobacteria; order Xanthomonadales; family Xanthomonadaceae; genus Lysobacter_I. Next base: position 3,643 of record JANLSB010000577.1, read on the forward strand.
GGTTCGCTGTGGACGCTGCCGATCGAGGGCCGGCTGTATCTTGCGCTGATGCTCGCGGGTCTGACCGGGATGCTCGCGCCGCAACGCTACCTGCCGGCATGGGCATTGGCGATGACCGGCGCATGCGCGTTCGCGTTCCTTGGCGCACCGCTGCCCGAGCATCTCGCCTTTCTTGTCTGGGTGACGGCGTTCTTCATCACCGGCACGCTGTTCTGGGTGTACCGCCAACGCATTCGCCTGTCGGTCTGGCCGCTGCTGATATTGCTCGCCATCGCAGCGGCGCTGCGCGGCACCGTATGGTCTGCGCTCGCCTATTTTCCGCTGGTCGCCTACGGGACGATGGTGCTTGCCTTCTTGCCCAAGCTGCCCGCGATCGAAAAAAACGACCTCTCCTACGGCCTGTATCTCTACGGATGGCCGATGCAGCAGCTCGCGCTGCTCGCCGGGGCGACCACGGTGGTCACCAATACGGTCCTCGCCACCGCCGCCGCACTGGCCTGCGCCGCGTTGTCGTGGTTCCTGATCGAGCGTCCGGCGCTGCGCTGGAAACGGCGTTGGACTGGGCGGAATATCGCCCGTGCCGACGAGCACACCTGACGCTCAATCCTGCGAGCGCTTGGTCGGCGCTTTGGCGGATGCTTTCGGCTGCGCGCCGAAATCGGCGATCCGCCACAGATACAAGCTCGCGCAAGTGCGGTACGGACCCCAGCGTTCGCCGCGCTCGGCCAGCGCTTTCGGCAGCAGCATCTCATCGAGTTTGTCGACCACCTGCGCGCCCTTGCGGATGCCGAGATCGTCGATGGGCAGCACATCGGGGCGGCCAAGACGGAACATCAGCATCATTTCCACCGTCCAGCGGCCGATCCCGCGCACCGGCACCAGCGCATCGACAATGGCGTCGTTGTCCATCGTCGACATCTGCCGCAGCCCCGGGATTTCTCCACGCTCCTCCCGCGCGGCGAGGTCGCGCAATGCCAGCAGTTTGTTGCCGGACACGCCGCAGGCGCGGATGGTGGCATCGTCGCAGCGCGCAAGGGTGTCGCAGTGGAAGCGGTCGCTGCCGATCGCGATTTCCACTCGTCCAACGATCGTCGCCGCGGCCTTGCCGCTGAGCTGCTGGTAGAGAATCGCCCGCGCCAGCGCATCGATCGGGTCGAAGGATTTGCGCCAGCGCGGATCGGCGTCGATCGGTCCGATCCGCTTCATCCACGCGCCGAGTTTGCGGTCGTGTCCGGCGACGTGATCGT
>JANLSB010000579.1:0-2327 GCA_031362125.1 Lysobacterales bacterium
GCCGCGCGCCTTGCTGATGTTGTCTTCGGAGCTCTTGCCGGCAAGTTCGACGAAATCCGCGCCGCCGGTGAGGCGTGCGCGCAGGGTTTCGAGCTTCGCCTTGGCTGCGGCATCGTCCTTGCCTTCTTCGGCGCGGATCAGAATGTGACGTGCCTGGTATTGGGTGACCATCTTCGCGTCACCGGCTTGTGCGTTGCGGGTTTCCTCCAGCCGGATCAACTGGAAACCGCTGGGGCCGCGGATCGGGCCGATGATCTGGCCTGTCTGCATTGTGCGGATGGTGCCGGAGAAGCTGGTCGGTATCTGGTCGAGGGCGCGCCAGCCCAGATCGCCGCCTTCCAGCGCGTTCGGGCTGTCGGAGTAACGCACGGCAGCTGCGCTGAACTCCATCTCGCCGCGGTCCAGCAGGCCCTTGATGCCTTCGATCTTGCTCAGGCCGGTGGTGATCTGCTCGGCGGTGGCGCCTTCCGGCAACGCGACCAGGACGTGGGCGAGGCGGTATTGCGTAGTACCGCCGGCCTGCGCCTTCAGCGCGATATCGACTTCGGCGTCGGTGACGCTGATACGGCCCTGGGCGAACCGCTGGCGCAGGCGTTGGACCACGATCTCCTCGCGGAGCGAGTTGCGGAAGTCGCCATAGTTCAGCCCGTCTTTGGCCAACTGCTGGCGCAGTTGCTCGACCGAGATCTTGTTCTGGTTCGCGATGTTGGATACCGCGTTGTCTACTTCCTCGTCGCTGATACGCATGCCGGTACTGGCAGCACGCGCGGCCTGGAGGCGGATCAATATCAGACGTTCCAGAACCTGACGCTGCAGCACGTCTGCAGGCGGTAATTGGGCCTCGCGGCCTGCGTACTGGCCGCGGATGTTGGTGACGGCGCGGTCCAGCTCGCTTTGCAGGATGATGTCTTCGTCGACCACGGCCGCGATGCGGTCGAGCTGCAGTTGTTGGGCGAAGGAGGAGAAACTGCCGGCAAGCAGTGCGGCGGCGATGACGCAGCGGAACGATCGGATCATGTGACGGATCATGGGGCGGGGTCTGAAGAGGGAAGATCGCCGCCACCGCGCGATTGGGGTGGCGGAACGAGGGAGAGATCCTCGCGGTAGTAGCCGAGGATAGCACGGCGCAAACGGCCCTCCGTATCGGGTCCAGCGGAGCCTAACCCCTTGAGTTCGATCTCCAGCTGAATGGCATTGTCGAGCTCGCCGCTGCGGCCACGCAGATAGCGGCGACCGACCACGCGCACGGCCAGACAGCAGCTTTCCCACTGCACGCCGGCGATCCCTTCCAGCAGTTGGTTGTCCTGCAGCGAGTAGTAATAGCGGCCGACCACGCTCCAGTTGGGGTTGATCGGGTACAGGAACGACAGGTCCGCCTGTTCGAGCAGGTCCCGGCGGTAGCGATAGCCGAGGTTGACGATGCCGTCGTCGCCGATCAGATAGCGGGTGCGAAGACTGGCGAGGTCGCGGCGACCGGCCTTCGGGTCCCACTGGTAGGACGCGCCGATGGTCCAGCGGTCGGTCGGGGCATAGTTCGCATCCATGATCCAGGCCGATTTGCCCTGTTCGATTGGGCTCTCGCCCGGCACCGTGACCCGGGAATCCTTGAAATAGCGGATCTGACCGACGCTGGCGGAAAGCTTCTCATGGCCGTCGGCTTCGCGGATCAGCCGGGTCGAGACGGCGAGCGTCAGCTGGTTGCCGTCGGCCTGACGGTCGCCACCGGAGTAGCGGTTGTCTCGGAACAGCTGGCCCCAGCCGAAGGTCAACGGCCGGGTATCGAACAGCGGGATGCCGGACTGGTCGCGGTATGGCGCGTTGAAATAGAAGATCCGCGGCTCGAGCGTATTGAGGTAATCCGAATCGCCCCAGCGCGTGTGGCGGTCGAAATACAGGCCGGCATCGAGGGTTGCGACCGGCAGGCTGCGGCTGGGGCTGTCATCCCGGCCTGGGAGCGCGGCATCGTTCTCGAGTGCGTACCCGGTGTAACGCCAGGCCAGCGTCGGTTTCAGGAACCAGCTGTCGCCTTCCAGCGGCAGGCTGACGAAAGGACGCAGATCGAGACGGCTGCCGCCTGCGAGCTCGATGTGGCCGAAGCGCACAATCTCGGCATCGATACCCGCGGTCAATGAACCGCCAAGCGCCTGCTCCCAGTGCACCTGGCCGCGCGGCAGGCGATCGAACGGCAAGTTGGCATCGCGCAGGGTGTAGTCGGCCAGCTGCCAGTGATCGGCCATGATCGTGGCCTCCCAGTTGCGGCCGCGGCCATACAAGCCGATATCGCTGGTCACGAACGAGGCCGTAGCGCCGTTGAGACTGTTGTTGGC
>JANLSB010000590.1:0-4746 GCA_031362125.1 Lysobacterales bacterium
CCGCCGTCGATGCTGTCGCTCCAGCCCATGTCTCCGCTGTCGCTGGAGCGGGTCGCGATCAACATCAGCGACGCGCGCATCGTCGACAACGACGGCGCCCAGCCTGTCGACACGCGGGTCGTGCGTAGTGGCCCCGCCGCCTATTTCACCACGTTGCCGATCAAGACCATGTGCGCGGAACTGCATGCCGCCGGCATTCCAGCCGAGATCTCCCAGACCGCAGGCACTTTCGTCTGCAACGCGGTCTTTTATGTACTCATGCATCGGCAGGCCAAGGCGAGGTCACCTGCACGCGCCGGCTTCATTCACATCCCATACCTGCCTGAACAGGCAATTTCGCATCCGGGCGCACCCAGTCTGCCGCTGGAGACCGTCATCGCCGGGCTTCGGGTCATGGTCGCTGCCGCGCTGAGCACCCGCAAAGACCGCCGTATCGCCGCTGGCGCCACGCACTGAGGTCTCGCTCCTATCCACATCAGGAGATCGCCATCCGCATCTTCGCTTCCGTTGTATTGCTGTCTGTCTGCGTTGCCAGCATGCCCATCGCCAACGCGGGAATACTGGAAAAAAAGCCCGAGGTCGCCGCCGAAACAGCCGCGAAGGAACAATTGCCCGCCGTGACCATCTGGATCAGCGCGAGCTGGGGGTTCCGCAATCAGGGCGCTGCGAACAATCTGACCAAATCCCACACTGCCTTCGCCCTGCACGGCTACAAACTGCTCGGCGTGCAGCCATATATCGAGAACGGCGATCTGCAGGGATTTTTCGTGACCTGCCAGAAACCGTGACGACTCAGGCGTCGTCGCCGAACCACTGCGGGTAATGACGCCAGCGCCCGACCGATCGTGTATGCACCGGTTGGCGCACCTGCCAGCGGCTGAGGGTCTGCACCGACCTTCCACTGCGGTGGAACTCCAGACAGTTCGCGTCCCAAGGCAGCCCCGCGAAGTCGATCAACCGGCGCGCCTGCGCTTCGGTGTCGGCCACGACCTCTTCGTAGCACACTTCGAGCATCGGCAGCGGCGATACCGATTGCCAATGGCGCATCAACCGCCCCTGCTCATCGATGAAGAAACGGATGTCTTCAAAATCCGTGGCGTAGGCCGCAAGCGGCGAAAAACTCTCGCTGAAGATCGACAGCGCGATGTCGCGCGGGTCGCGCCGACACCAGACCACGCGCGCATCGGCGAACAGCATTGCGATCAGACCAAGATGCAGGAAATTGTAGGGCTGCTTGTCGACCAGGCGTATCGCGTCGTCGGGCGCCGGCCGCGCTGCAGATTGGAGATAGCCTTCGGCGCGTTGCCGCATCCAGTCGGCATCAAATCGCGAAGCGTCCTGCGGCCAACGCAAGCCGATACCGCCGGATGCCTTCTGCGCGATCTCCACGATCCCGGTCAACTCGCCGCAGCCGTACACCTGCGGATGCGCGGCGAGGATCTGTTCGACGAGCGTCGTTCCGCTGCGCGGCATCCCGACGACGAAGATCGGGCGTTCGTCGCGCAGGGCATCCGCATGCCGCACGCGGAGCAGGTTCGAGGTGAGTGCGGCGATGGCCGCATCGATTTTCGCGGAAAACTCACCACGATCGAATCCACCGTCCACACGCCGGCGCAACATGTTCGCCGCCGACCAGTGCCGCGCCGCTTCGGCATGCGCACCGCGCGCGTCGTCGCGTTTGCCCAGCACGTAATGCAGATAGGCCTGCTCATGTTCGGAGACGGCCGCCTGCGCGAGCATCGCATCGGCTTCGCTTACCAGATATTCCGGCGTGTTGGCACGCAGCAATGCAATGGACGCGGCAAGCGGGTCGCCCCAGCCCGGTCGCAGCGCATGCGCGCGCGCATACGCCTGTTGCGCCTGCGCAGCGTCGCCGAGATCCTCCTGCACCCAGCCGATCTCCATCCAAAGCCCCGCGTCATCGGGGAAGCGTTCGAGCGCCTCGCGGACGACCGTCAACGCGGCGTCCGGGGCGCCCAGACGGCGTCGGCATTGCGACAATCGCAGCGACAGCATGGCGTCGTCATCCTGCCCAGCGGCAGCGATTCGTTCGTACAGCGCCAGCGCTTCGGCATGGTGCTCCAATGCATATTCGGTTTCGGCATAGGCCCGAAGAATCTGCGGATGCGCCGGCGCCAGCGAATGGGCGCGTTCCAGCGCGGGCAATGCTTCGGCGTCGCGGCGCACGCCGTACAGGGTCATGCCGAGAAAATACCAGGCTTCGACCAGCGTCGGCTGCAGGATTGCGGCCTGACGGAATGCGGCGATGGCCTCTTCGACCCGCATTGCCGACGCGAACAGTTGCCCCAATTCCATCCGCAGCGCGGCGGCATCCGGCGCAAGCTCCGCCGCCATCCGCATCGCATCGATCGCATCGTCGAGTCGGCCGCCCATTTGCGCAGCCACCGCGCGGGCGCGATGCACTGAAGGGTCCAGCGGCGCCCGTTGCGACAGCAGTGCCAGCGTTTCTTCGGCTTCCAGCAGACGTGACTGTTGCAGCAGCCCATAAATCTTCGCAAGCGCATCTGCGAATGGAGTCACTGCTGAACTCACGTGCGCGGCAGCGTCACGCCGGTCTGGCCCTGGTACTTGCCGCCGCGATCCTTGTACGAGGTCTCGCAGACTTCGTCGGACTGGAAGAACAGCATCTGCGCGACACCTTCATTTGCGTAGATCCGCGCCGGCAGCGGCGTGGTGTTGCTGAATTCGAGGGTGACGTGCCCCTCCCACTCGGGTTCCAGCGGGGTCACATTGACGATGATGCCGCAGCGGGCGTAGGTGCTCTTGCCGAGGCAGATGACCAGCGTATCGCGCGGAATCCGGAAGTATTCGACCGTGCGCGCCAGCGCGAACGAGTTCGGCGGAATGATGCACTGGTCGGCGGTGATGTCGACGAAGCTGCCGCTGTCGAAATGCTTGGGGTCCACAATCGTCGAATTGATATTGGTGAAGACCTTGAACTCGCGTGCGCAGCGCACGTCGTAGCCGTAGCTGGAGGTGCCGTAGCTGACGATCCGCTGGCCGTCCGCAGTGTGCTTGATCTGCCCTGGCTCGAACGGCTCGATCATGCCGTGCTGTTCGGCCTGGCTGCGGATCCAGCGGTCGCTCTTGATACTCATGCAGTCGTCCCGGGGCCGCGAGGGCCGTTTTCAGTCATGGTCAGGGGCCGCATTCTAAGGGATAGGGCCACCTCGGCAGCCACCGGTTCCAAACGACGAAGGCCCGGACGATGCCGGGCCTTCGCTGACAGCACGTGGAGACGGTTCAGAAGCTGCTGGCGTTCAGGCGGCCGTTGCTGACCACCTTGCCGTTGCAGGACACAGTGGGTACCGCGCTGCCCAGAATCGCCGACTTGATGCCGGCGGCATTGGCGCCCGGATGCGAGGACGCATACAGCGCCGCTGCACCGCTGACGTGCGGGGTCGCCATCGAGGTGCCGCTGTAGCTGGCGTAGCCCGAGGACAGCGCACCCTTGGAGCTGACCGGGACGGTCGAATTGACCGCCGATCCGGGTGCGCAGATATCGACCTTAGTCGCGCCGTACTGCGAATAGCTGGCGAGCGCACCGGTGCTGGTCAACGCAGCGACCGCGATGATATTCGCGTTCGGATAATTCGACGGATAGCTGGCGGTGGTGTCGTTGTTGGCGCCGGAGTTGCCGGCTGCAGCGATGAACAGGACACCGGCGGCATCGGCACGACCGATCGCATCCTGCAGGGCCTGCGAGAACCCGCCGCCGCCCCACGAATTGCTGGTCGCGACGATGTTCATGCCATGGCGGGTCTTGAGGTCGGTGAAGTAGTCGACCGCCTTGATCGCGTTGGCGGTGGTGCCGCCGCGACGGCCGAGGAAGCGGCCGGAAATCAGCTTGACGCCGCTCCAGCACACGCCGGCCACGCCAGTACCGTTGCCGCCAACACCGGCGATGGTGCCGGAGACATGCGTGCCGTGATCGTCGCTGGCACCACCGGAGTTGATGTTGTTGCTGTTACCGTCGAAATCCCAGCCGCGGATGTCGTCGACATAGCCGTTTCCGTCATTGTCGACGCCGTCGGCCGGATCGTAGGGATTGGTCCAGATGTTGGCGGCCAGATCGGTATGGTTGAAGTAGATGCCTTCGTCGATCACGCCGATGAACACGCCACTGCAGTCGGTATGACCCGCTGCCCAGGCTTCGCCGGCCTGCGAACCGTACTGGTTGGCCGGCGACGTAGCGTCGCCGTACATGCCCCACAGTGAACCATTGCTGTAATAAGTGTCGTTCGAGACCGCAGCATGCTGGTAGATCCAGTTCGGCTCGGCGTACTCCACGTTCGGATTGGCCGACAGCACGCGGACGGTACCGGCAAGGTCGGCTCCGGCCGGCAGCCGCATCAACGCCATCTCACCCTTGCCGCCACGACCCTGGCGGACCACATCCAGCTTCTGTGCACCCATGCCGCGGCGCACACCATCCTGTGCGGATGCGCTGGTCCCATCGCGGAACTTGATCAGCAATTCGCCCGTTTCATGGGCGCGACCGGCGTTCAGGCCGGAAATCACCGCATCCGGACGACCGCCCGCGAATGCGGCAGTAGAAAGGCCCAGTGCGGCCAGAACAGCGGTAACCAGCGTGGCATGACGAACGATGCGATCCATATGCTTGAAGCCCTCTAGGCAGATGTTGCTCGACAATAGCGGGGACATTCCCGCCACAGAGGATCGCACGGTATGCGCTCGCCTTTTGGAACTGCACGCTGCAGTGCA
>JANLSB010000142.1:0-1833 GCA_031362125.1 Lysobacterales bacterium
ACAACCTTACAAACCCTGCAAGCAGATTGGTGACGAAGCGTGACCGCTGAGCCCCGATTCTGATGGTTTCAGGCGGTGCGTGTGCTGCGACGCTTGGGAGAACCCGTACGGGAAGCCTCGGGGAGGCTACAAACTTAGGGATTGATGTCCGGAAACGGCGATCCGGCTGTTCCAAGCGGTTGCCCGCAGCTGTGTTTCCTGTGAGGGGGCAGGTATCAGCGTTCGCCGAACACTTTTTTGACCGCGTGGTGTCCGAGTCTCAGCGTTCGTCGAATACCAGCCCAACCTTCCGCGAGCGTGGGAGCTTTGTCGGTCATTACCGATTTCTCCTTGCGCCATGGAAGCTACAGTCGCCTGAAGGCTCCCTCCGCTTCCACAGCGCCTACATGAAGACCTTTGGCCGACTGTTCGGCGAACGCTGATACCCAGGTGTTCGACGAACGCTGATACGCAGCCGGTGAAGCCGAACGTGGCGCGAGACAAGCTGCTGAAGTTGATGGCGACGCTGCCGGCGTGCGCGGTGGCGATGGAAGCGTGTAACCTGAGTGGCCAGCAGAGACGCTTCAACGAGTATCGAGGCAAGTTCGACGACATCCGGCCGCACGAGGCGCTGGGCATGGACAAGCCGGCGCAGCGATAGGAGGTCTCACCGAGGCCGATGCCACGCAAGCTGCTGCCCTTGGAGTGCCCGGAGTGGTTCGAGTCGACCGCGCAGGTGGCATGCGCTGGAGCCGGCACCGGGTCAACGTGAGCCAGGCGCTGCTGGGCGTGTAAGTCAGGCTGGATCAGGTGCAGGGCGGGCTGTGGGACGTCTACTAGGGCGAGGAGAGGCTGGGCCGGCTGGATGAGCGGTACTTGCGCATCGAAGAGGAGCTCGGCAGGCTGAGGCGCTGCACACGATCGACCACCCAGTCGACAGGCGCTGAATGGGTTATGCAATGAGTACATGGCACAACCGGGGGCCTCCTGCGGGCCCCTGCGAGGCCGCTGAATTACATCAATTCATTCAACAGCCAATGGGGCTGCTTCAGCAACCAGTGTCAAGAGTCCTCCCAGAAAGAGTGTCAAGGATTCGCCCGGTCACTCATGAGGGTGCCGCCCGGGCGGAGCTGTGACAGTCAAAGGGAAGATAGAGCCCCAGCGAAATCTGCTTTATTCCCTGGAAAGAGACTGGCGCCGTGGAACTGCGAGTTCAATTCATTCAAAACTGGCTCAAGCGCATGTTCAGTGCGGTGGACTTGTCTGCACAGTACGGGATCAGCCGCAAGAGCGCGTACAGATGAAGCTGTCGGTCCATGACCGAAGGGTCCGCCCGGCCACTCAAGGGGTGCCGACCAAGCCGGTGCTACTTCTTGCCAAACGCAAGAAGGAGGCCGCCAGCAACGATGGCGCTGATCCCAGCCCAAAGCGGAACGTTGACAGTTTCCTTCTGCTTCACGGAGAGCTCAACAGGCCCGATCTTCACCGCGCTACTGTCCTTGGTGTAGGAAAAGCCGCCAAAGGCCAGAGCCAGCGCGCCGCCGACGATGAGGATCAGGCCGATAAGCTTTGTCGGGTTCACGCGATCTCCAGATTGTTGAGCCTCGAGTGTTGCACGGCAGGAGCCCTTGCACGCTACGTTTCTTCCCACAAGTCCGGCCGGTCGAATTCCTCGCTCGGCAGGCGGACGCCCGACGGGTTCTACTTCGCGGTGCCAAAGTCCAAGCCGGTCGCGGCTTCAAGGAATTGAATCCTGGGTACACAAGTCGGCAATGGCGCGCCGCGTCCAATGGACATTCATGCCGCGCGGCGGCGGGCGGGCTTCCTGGCCGCTCCACCAAGCGTCTTCTTGAC
>JANLSB010000617.1:0-2515 GCA_031362125.1 Lysobacterales bacterium
TCTTCGGGGCTGAAGCCCCTCCCACAAAGATCACCTTACGGCACCATAGTCGTCGAGCATCCGGATTCCGACGAATCCAAACCGCTGGCTGGCCTCGCGCGCAGCTTCGGCAACGCGCTGCGACCGGCATTGCGCAAGGCCGGGCTGCTCGCTGCGCAGGACAACGACCGTCTGCCGCGCCTGCACGTGTGTTTCGTCGATGGCGACCACGCCTTTCTCGCGGTCGGCGATCCGCGCGACAGCGCGCCGTGGCCGCTGGGCATTCCGCGTCTGAAGCTGTTGGCCGATGCGCCCTCGCGCTCGGCGCTGAAACTGGAGGAAGCGCTGCTGGTGCTGATGAGCGCCGACGAGCGCGAACGTCTGCTGCGCCCGGGCATGCGCGCGGCCGATCTCGGCGCGGCGCCCGGCGGCTGGACCTGGGTGCTCGCGCGCCAGAACCTGCAGGTCACCGCAGTCGACAACGGCCCGCTCCGCCAGCACGTGCTGGACTCCGGCCTGGTGCAGCACCTGCGCGCCGATGGGTTCGCGTGGCATCCGGCGAAACCGCTGGACTGGATGGTCTGCGACATGGTCGAACAGCCCAGCCGCGTCGCCGCGCGCATGGCCGAGTGGTTCCGCGAAGGCTGGTGCCGGCACGCGATCTTCAACCTCAAGCTGCCGATGAAGAAGCGTTGGCAGGAAACGCGTCAATGCCTCGACCGCTTCGAGGGCGAAGCGGGAAAACCGCTCATCGTCCGCGCCCGCCAGCTGTATCACGACCGCGAGGAAATCACGGTCTTCGCTACAACGGACTGATCCGGGCCGGCCCCGGCGTATCACCGCTTCCGGCCCGTCATCTTCGTCTGTTAAGTTGTCGACATGGCCGTCGGCATTCTCCTCATCACCCATCCAGGTATCGGCAGCGCGCTCGTCGAGGTCGCCGGCCGCATGCTGCGCACGCTGCCGCTGAAGACCGAGGCGTTCGAGCTGGCCTTCGACGCCGACCTCGACGCGGCGCTGCCGCAGGCCAGCGCCGCGCTGCGCAAGGTCGACGGCGGCGAGGGGGTGCTGATCCTCACCGATCTCTACGGGGCGTCGCCGAGCAATCTGGCTGCGAAGCTGGCGCGGCTCGGGACGCCGGCGCGGCGGGTGGCGTCGCTGAACCTGCCGATGCTGCTGCGGGTGATGAACTACGCCGAGCTGCCGCTGGACGAACTGCCCGCGATCGCCGCAGCGGGCGCGCGCAACGGGGCGATCATCGATGACGCCTGAGCGCATCCGCCACGAACCTTTCCATTCCGGCCCACGACCCGAGCCTGCGCCATGATCGAACGCGAACTCATCATCAGCAATCGTCTCGGCCTGCACGCGCGGGCCACCGCCAAGCTGGTGCAGGCCGTGTCCGGCTTCCGCTGCGGCGTTACCGTCGCCGCCAAAGGCCGCGAGGTCAACGCCAAGAGCATCATGGGCGTGATGCTGCTCGCCGCCGGCCAGGGCAGCGCTGTCGTCATCCGTACCGACGGCGAAGACGAATCCGCCGCGATGGACGCAGTGGTCGCGCTGTTCGAGCGAAGATTCGACGAGGACAGATGAGCCTGCCCATGGCCACTCGATACTTCGCGTTGTGCCGCAGAGGCCCGCTGATGTTAGCGCGTCGCGCAGCGCCAGACTGGCCGTCTGGTCAAGCGGCGCGCGGACGTCAGCGGGCCTCTGCGACGCAACCCGAAGGGCTGCCCCGAAGGGGGCATGGCGCGGCCATGGGGGGCAGGCTCAAATGAGAAGAATCCTCTCCGGCCACGGTGCATCGCGGGGCAGCGCACTCGGGCGCGCGCGCGTTCGACTGCCGCATGCGCTGGACGTGGTCGAAGAGCGGATCGATGCATCGCTGGTCGATGCAGAAGTCGAGCGCCTGCACGCCGCAATCACGGCCGTGCGCAGCGAAATGCATGCTCTGCGCGACCGGCTGCACGGCGCACTCGCACAGGAGGTCGGCGAATTCCTTGATTTGCACGCGCTGCTGCTGGATGACCCGGAGTTGCTGGCCGGCCTGGATCAACTCATCCGCACCGGGCGCTACGCGGCCGACTATGCCCTGCGCCTGCAGCGCGACCGCATCGCCTCGGTGTTCGCGGGCATGGACGATGCCTACCTGCGCAGCCGCATCGACGACATCGATCAGGTCGTCGGCCGTATCCACGCCGCGCTGCACCGGCGCGATGCCGAACTGCAGGGTATCGCCGGCGACATCCTGGTCACCGACAACATCGCCCCGTCGGATCTCGCGCAGTTGCACACCCAGGGCGTGATGGCGGTGATCACCGCCGGCGGCAGCCCGCTGTCGCACAGCGCGATCCTTGCCCGCAGCCTGCACATACCGCTGGTGATCGGCGCTGCGCACGTGCTGCAGAAGGTCAACGATGGCGATGTACTCGCGGTCGACGGCGGCAGCGGTCTGGTCATCCTCGAACCGAACGCCGACGATCTGCGCGCGCACCGCTCGCGGGTGCAGGAGTACGCGCGGGAACGCAAACAGATG